>JAZUBN010000094.1:0-14858 GCA_045638565.1 Oscillospiraceae bacterium
GTTCCTGATATACCATACATCCGTATGTGACATCAAGGATACTTTTCAGTTTTTCATGCTTGTACTTAACCGTCTGCGGATTATGCTTTGCTTCAATATAACGAGGAATTGACTGCATTGGACCCGGACGATAAAGTGCAATAAGCGCTGTGATATCTTCAACACTGTGTGGCTTAAGACCCATAGCGACATTGGTCATACCTGTACTTTCAAGCTGAAAAACACCCGAAGTTTTGCCCTGCGACAGCATATCATAGACATCCTTGTCTTCATAGCTTATCGCATTAAGGTCAAGTTTATCAGTTCTTGTACTGTTTACAAGTCTGACTGCATCGTCAAGAATTGTAAGATTTCGAAGAGCAAGAAAGTCCATCTTAAGAAGTCCCAGCTCTTCAAGTGTGCCCATTGTATATTGTGTGACGATAAGGTCGTCATTTTTAGCAAGCGGCACATATGAATATGTAGGCTCACTTGTGATAATTACACCTGCCGCATGGGTTGAAGAGTTTCTTGGCATACCTTCAAGCTCAATAGCGGTATCGATAAGCTTTGTCACGCGTGGGTCGTCGTCATAATATCGCTTAAGTTCAGGCGATACTTCGAGAGCCTTTTTCAGAGTCATTTTCAATTCCTGCGGAATAAGCTTTGCCACAAGATCAACTTCAATATAAGGCATATTAAGAGCTCGTCCAACATCGCGAACAGCAGCACGTGCAGCCATTGTACCAAACGTGATAATCTGGGCAACCTGGCTTACACCGTATTTTTCGGTTACATAGTCGATGACCTCCTGCCTTCTCATATAACAGAAGTCGATATCGATATCGGGCATACTGACTCGCTCAGGATTGAGGAATCGTTCAAAATAGAGATTATATTTTAATGGCTCTACGTCTGTAATATATAATGTATAGGATACCATACTGCCGGCCGCCGAACCTCTGCCTGGGCCAACTGCAATACCCTTGCTTTTCGCATATCTTATAAAGTCAGAAACTATGAGGAAGTAATCGACAAACCCCATATTTCTAATAACACCTAATTCATACATAAGGCGTTCTTCGTGTTCGAAGTCGCCATAGCGTTCTTCCATTCCCTTGACGCACAGCTTTTTAAGGTATTCAAAAGCATCATTTTCACCTTCCGGCAAAGGATATTTAGGAAGATGGCTCTGTGAGAAGTCAAACTCAAAATTGCACATATCTGCAATTTTAACTGTATTTTCAATGGCATTTTCATAGCCTTCGAACAGCATCGCCATTTCATCATATGACTTCATATAAAATTCGCTGTTCGGGAATTTCATTCTGTCTGTATCTTCGACAGTTTTTGCAGTCTGGATACAAAGAAGAACATCATGCATTTCCGCATCGGCCTTTTTGAGATAATGTACGTCATTTGTGGCAACAAGACCTATTCCTGTCTCTCTGGACATACGAAGAAGCGAACCGTTTACAGCCTTTTCTTCCGCAAGATCATGGTCCTGCACTTCAAGGAAAAAGTTTTCCTTGCCGAATATATTTACAAAATCAAGCGCAAGCTCCTTTGCCCCGGCATAGTTTCCGTTAAGAATAAGCTGAGGAATCTGTCCCGCAATACACGCAGAAAGGCATATAAGCCCTTCACTGTGTTCACGCAGCATATCCATATCAATTCTCGGCTTGATATAAAATCCCTTTGTATAGGAAAAACTGACCATTTTAATAAGATTTTTATATCCTGTCTCATTTTTACACAACAAAACAAGATGATAATACTCGTTATCAAGCTCATATGTCTTATCGGTCATCTTTCTTGGTGCAACATAGACTTCACAGCCTATAATAGCCTTGATTCCCTCTTTTTTAAGATTTTTATAGAAATCAATAGCCCCGAACATTGCACCGTGGTCTGTTATAGCGACAGCAGTCTGTCCCAGCTCTTTAGCCGTTTTTGCAATGTTCGCAAGCCTGCAGGCACCATCCAGCAGGCTATATTCTGTATGTAAATGCAGATGAACAAACTGTCCCATTTTACGCGTCCTTTGCTAATTTAATGATCTTTCTCATTCTTCCGCTGAGTCCCGGCTTTGTGATAGGCGGAACACACATTTTCGCAAGCTCACCCAAGGTAAGTTCAGGATTTGCAAGGCGAAGCTCTGCAACCTCCTTAAGCGGCTTTGGAAGTTCATCATACTTATTCTTTTCTTTCAAGGTATAAATCGCTTCTATCTGCTGTGCAGAAGCATCGGCCGTCTTTGTAAGATTGGAAATCTCACAGTTAACCTTGCGATTTATATTATTTTTCAGATTTTTTTCGACTTTTTTAAGCATAAGCTCCATTGCGCTGTTGCTTGCGCCCATAAAGGTCAGCATTTTTTCAATCATTTCGCTGCCTTTATAATATATCACATGGTTGCCTCTGCGATTTATCATTTTCGCAGAAAACTCCATTTCATCAAGCAAAATAAGAAGTTCGCTTGAAATGTTGAAATGCGTTGTGACAAATTCCATATGATATTCTTTTTCCGGATTTGAAAGATAGCCTGACGCCAGGAAAGCACCTCTGACAAAGGCCTCCTTACAACAGTCTTCTTCCACAACAGCACGATTTATATGGAGACTCGAGTTATTGTTGTACTCATAGCCAAAAAGATCAAAAATCTTTTCAATTACATTACCGTCCTCGACCAGCACATTTCCCGTACCATCGTCAACTATATATACACTTTTCAAAGCCTTGCGCAACAGCGAAAACATTCTTTTACGCACTGCCCCGTTATCAAGATGAATTTTTATTTTTTCTTTACCGAACTGATTTGCATAAAGCATAAAGCCATAAAGTTCTGCGGTTATGCAGCACTCCTTGCCAAAAGGCAGTTTGCACAGTTCAGATTTTACGTCTGCTGAAAAAGACATTTTTTACCTCTACATATTCTGTTTGAGCAGCAAGTCATCATATACTTTAAGAATACCCTTGCGTGGTCTCATCTTACTTGCTGTTTTGATTATATTATATGAAAGTCTGAGCGGGTCATGGCGGACATGCATACCGTCACGAGCCAGCATATTTGCACATACAAGACGTGCCCCTGTATTTTTGAACTCTGTCTTATTGATATTTATAGGCACAGCTCCCTCAAGGAGATACCTATCCAATATTTTTTTATTAGCCTTTTCCACATTTGCAAGGCATACATCAATTATTCCTTCGCCAAGATATTTTTCTATCTCCCTGAAATGTCTCACTGCAGAATAATTTTCGGTTTCCCCACCTTGTGTCATTACATTGAGGACATATACTTTAAGCGCCTTTGAGTTTGCAACAGCTTCGCGCACACCTTCAACAAGAAGATTCGGCACGATACTTGTGTACAGACTTCCCGGACCAAGCACAATTATATCGGCATCTTCGATAGCAGCAATAGCTTCAGGTAATGCCTTTGCATTCTGCGGAAGGATTCCTACTTCCTTTATGGTTTCGTTGTGCTTCTTTTTATATTCTGTTATGGCTGTTTCACCCAGTATTTTTGTTCCGTTATCGAACATTGCATAAATCTGCGCATTGGCTGTAGTTACCGGCAAAACTTTGCCTGTAACAGCAAGAAACTCATTCATCTTTGCCACAGCCACCTCAAATGAGCCATAAATTTCATTCAGTGCAAGAAGAAAAAGATTGCCAAAGCTTTGACCTTTAAGTGAACCGTTTGCAAAACGATGATTCAGCAAAGCTGACATAGATGGAGTTATGTTTGCAAGCGAAAGAATGCAGTTTCTTATATCTCCGGGAGGCAACATATTGAACTCCTCACGAAGCTTTCCCGAGCCACCGCCGTCATCTGTAACGGTTACGATAGCCGTGATATTTTCTGTATATTCCTTAAGGCCGAGCAACAGCGAAGAAAGACCGGTACCGCCACCGATAGCTGTGACTTTTCGTCCTGCCGAGCGGGCAGATTTTAAGGTTTCTTCACTTAAAATAATATCATTACTCATTTTTTATCCTTTGATAATATCTCTGTGATTTGTGTTTACATTATAATTTCTCAATTTGAGAATAGCTGATATTTTTTCAGCAGTGGCAACGCTTCTGTGCTTACCGCCTGTACATCCGATTGAAACCATAATCGACGTCTTTCCTTCTTTTTTATAAAGCGGAATGAGGAAATCGAGCATATCTGCCAGTTTATTTACGAAAATATCGCTGTTAGGATCAGAAAATACATAGTCGGCAACATCTTTTTCAAGCCCCGTACGGCGCTTGAGATGTTCTTCATAATATGGATTCTTAAGAAAACGAACGTCGAACACCAGATCAGAATCGTTAGGGATACCATATTTGAAGCCGAATGATCCAACTGTGACCATCATTGCAGCTTCGCTGTCTGAGCCTTCAAAAAGGTTTATAATATGTAACTGAAGCTGTGCCACAGAAAGCCCCGATGTATCGACAACGTAATCAGCGTGTTGACGTACTACATCAAGAAGCTCTCTTTCGATTTCAACAGCCTGTGCAAGGCTATGCTCTGCACTTTCAAGAGGATGCTTTCTTCTCTTTTCCTTGTGTCTTTTAACAAGCACATCATTGGATGAATCAAGAAAAAGAGTTTTTGTTGTCACTTCGCCAGTTTCATCAAGCTGATCAAGTATATTATAAAGCTGAAGGAAATCGCCGTCACCTCTGATATCGACAACGAAAGCAACCTTTTCATACTTTGTTGTGTTTGTCTTGAAAAGATCGACAAACTGAGGAATAAGACGTGTAGGCATATTATCTATGCAGTAATAACCCATATCCTCCAGAATATTTGTAGCTACGCTTTTACCAGCACCCGACATACCGGATATAATGAAACATTCCATTATTTGCCCACCACCTTAATTTCACATTCAAGCACAACGCCCTTTTCACGAAGGACAGTTTCCTTGACTATTTCCACAAGCTCAAGCACCTGTGCGCAGGTTGCTTCCCCCTTGTTTATTACAAATCCAGCATGCTTTTCAGAAACACAAGCATCGCCTACAGCCTTCCCCTTAAGACCGCATTCATCGATAAGAGCTGCGGCAAAATAACCGACAGGTCTTTTGAATGTGCTTCCGCAGCTTGGATATTCAAGCGGCTGTTTGGATTTTCTGGCTTCACGATGTTCAGCCATCTTCTTTTCTATCTCTGTTTTGTCCTTTGGATAAAGCTCAATATCTGCATATACTATTGCGCCATCAAATTCAGGATCATCATTTGCAAATATACTGTGTCTGTAGGAAAGATCAAGCTCAGAAACATCAAAAATCTTTGTTTTACCATTGCTGTAAATGTAACATACCTTACGCAATACATCCTTGATTTCGCTGCCGTAAGCACCACAGTTCATATAAATGCCGCCGCCAAGGGTGCCAGGAATACCGGCAAGAGCTTCCATTCCTCCAAGTCCATTATTGTAGGAGAATGCGCCGATTGTTGACATAAGTTCACCGGCATATACCCTGATGATGTTATTTTCCATCAGCTCAATTCCCTTAAGCTTTGTCAGTGCGATTATGAGTCCATCATATCCTTCATCCTTGAACAATATGTTGGAGCCATTGCCGATTATCATATACTCCAGTCCATTTTCTCTTGCAAAGGAGATACTTTCGATAATTTCCTCAATATTTTCAGGCATTGTAAAGTATTTTGCCTTTCCTCCAATTCTGAAGGTGCTATGTAATTTCAAAGATTCATTTTCAATAATTTTCACAGTATCTCCCCTTGTCTTCCGGATATTTTCCGGACCTTGTTTTTCTTCTGCTTTATATTATATCATATTTTTTTATTAAATTGTAGTGGAAAAAGAAAAAAGTTTATGATATAATAAAATTGTTGAAATATCTGCGGGTATTTTGTGCCCAATTTCGATATATATTTTCAAATTATTAAATGGAGGATTTATGAGAGAAAGAAGAAACAACCCTCGCTTCGAAGAATACAGAAGCGGTGATGAAAATATTTTTGAAGGCAAGAACGCTGTCTGGGAGCTTGTCCGTTCCGGCAGAGAAATCGAAAAGATTATGTTCTCCAAGGGCTCTATCGGCTCTATCGGCCACATTCTTGCTAAAGCACGTGAGAATGGTATTGTAACACAGGAATGTGATAAACGCAAGCTCGATCAGATGAGTATCACAGGTTCTCACCAGGGTATTATCGCAATCGGCTCCACAATCGAATACAAGGACATTGATGATATTCTTGAATATGCAGCTTCAAGAGGCGAAAAGCCTGTTGTTGTTCTCTGTGACGGTATCACTGACCCACACAATCTTGGTGCTATCATTAGAAGTGCTGAAGTTTCCGGTGCTCACGGCGTTATCATTCCAAAAAGAAGAAGCGCAAGTGTAAACGCAGCTTGTGCAAAGGCTGCAGCCGGTGCACTCGAATACCTCCCTATCGCAAAGGTAAGCAATATTGCTTCTGCTATTGACACACTTCAGAAGAATGGTGTATTTATTTTTGCTGCTGATATGGATGGTGAAAAGAATATCTATGAAACAGACTTTTCCGTTCCATGCGGTATCGTTATCGGTTCCGAAGGCAATGGCGTTTCCCATCTTGTAAAGGAAAAGTGCGACCAGATTATCAATATTCCACAGCGCGGCAATATCAATTCCCTCAATGCGTCCAATGCCGCTGCTATCATGCTTTACGAAGTTTTACACCAGAGATATATTTTGAAGAAATAAGAGGTCTTAAAGTTGGATAAAGAACAATATTCTTTAGAAGATATTTTAAGTGAATTTTCAGACCATACATCCTCCAAGAAGGCTCCTACCAAGGCTTATGACGAGATCTTCAAAGAGGATGATATTTCTGTGCCCGATTTTGTTTCAAAACGTAAGAAAACCCCTGCTGAAACACTTCGTCAGAACAGAGAAAAGGCAAATACGGAATCTGACACAGAGTCAAGTTCCGCTCCTAAAGCAAAGTCTCAGGAAAAGCAGACCGTTAAGGATGATGTAAAGATTTACACAGCTCATCACAAGCAGAAAACAGCAAAGGATGAAAAGCAGCCTGAGCCTGTCGAGCAGAAGAAAAAGGCTGAAGAAGATCTTTCCTATAATGACTATCAGGAGAAAAAGGTCGCTGAACGCGATGAATATGATGATTATGAGGAAGAAAAGCCTAAAAAGGTGCTTCCTTATGATATTATTGCGGGATTTGAAGATGATTTCACCCTTGGTGCAAAGCATTGTTCCAAAAAGGTCATCAAATACTCTGCCCTTTTCGGCCTTTCTGTACCTGTTGCCATCGTGGCATGTATCATTTCATTCATTCACAATTTCAATCTTACCAATATTCCATATATTCCTGATCTGCTCACACTTATTCAGCCATATGAACCTTTGATTTTACTGGCGTGTCAGGGACTCTCCATTCTTTTTGCTATTGAAATACTGGTTTCGGGTATTTATAAGTGTATAATGCTCGCTCCTAATCTTGACACTGTGCTTGCAGTCCATTCTGCAGTCACATGCGCCTATAATATTCAGTCGGTACTTACTCAGAATTACACATATACGCCTTATACAGCAATATCCTGTTTTGTGCTTATGATGGCTATCCGCGGCAAACGAATGAAGCTCATAATTCACAAAAGAAACTACACAGCAGCCGCACTCAGCGCAACTCCTGTAGCTGTAAAAATTTCAAATGCAAAGGGCGGATATATTGCTTCAAAAGCTCCGCTCAAAAATGATATATCCTGCAGAAATATAGCTCAGATGTCACTTGGAGAAAGTGTTTCTTCCATTTTCGTTCCGTTTATGCTGACTCTCCCTGCTATTCTCGCTGTTCTTTCCTGCAGAGCGAAAGGAGATTTTTCCAGCTTCCTTCTCGACTATTCTGCTCTCACATCGGTTTCTCTTCCATTTGGTTTTATCACAGCATCCTCCCGTATGGAGTACAAGCTTTCAAAAAAGCTTTTTGCATCAGGCAGTGCATTTGTAGATAATTCCAAACTTCGCAAGATAAATCAGGTGAAATCGGCTATTATTAGCGATTCCGATGTCTTCCCTGCCGGTTCAGTTGAAATCACAGGTATGAAGGTGCTTGGCAACAATTCCATCGATACTGTTATTTCGTACGCCACAGCAATTTTCGAACAGGTTGGCGGCGGTGCTCACAAAGCCTTTTATGACATAGGAAAGTCACGTTATGTCAATTTCCGCAAAGCTAAAAATCTCCATTTTTATGAAAGCGGCGGCATAAGTGCAGTTATCGGCTCAGATAATATTTTGCTTGGCAATGCAAGCTTCCTTATGCGCATGGGTGTCAACCTCACTCATGGTATTAACATTAAAAACAACATTTTCCTTTCGGTCAATTCTACAGTCAGCGCTGTATTTACAGTTCAGTTTCACGAAGCTCCGAATACCTTCAACGCTTTCCGTATTTTCAGAAGAAACAAGATCAAGCCTGTGCTTGCGGCCCTTGATTTTCAAATAAATCCTATGCTTGTTGAGCGTACATTTGATCTTTCACCTAACTTTATAATTTATCCGGATATCGATGAAAGAATTATTCTTTCCGGCTCATCATATGCAGAGGAAGAAGAACCTGTTGCCCTGCTTTCCCGCGACAATATGCATTCCTTCGCTGAGATTATTGCTTACGGCAAAGCGCTCTACAAAACAGCAAGATTCAATGTAATCTTCTCCGCTCTTTGTCTTGCTTTCGGTCTTGGGCTTGTGTACTTCCTGGTATCGAAAAATGAGTTTTTGGTTATTTCGCCATATAATGCCTTCTTATATTTGTTACTTTGGTACATACCGGTCTTTATGAAGAACCTTTCCAGTGGTGATTTTTAATAAAAACTTTCATTTTTTGGTTGATTTCTTATAAAAAATATAGTATAATACTTCTTGTAGTTGTGCAATTTAATTTTGTATATTTCTATGAGAAATTTTAAAAGGAGAAAATAAATTATGGGCTATTCGATTGACAAAATCCGTAACGTAGTGCTTCTCGGCCACGGCGGCAACGGTAAGACAACTCTTGCTGAAAGCTTCCTCTACCGCACAGGCGCTATCGATCGTATGGGTAAGATTTCCGAAGGCAACACAACATGTGACTACGATCCAGAAGAAATCAAGAGAAACATTTCTATTCAGACTGCAATTGCTCCTGTAGAGTACAACGGTTTCAAGATCAACCTTCTTGACACACCTGGTTACTTTGACTTCGCTGGTGAAGTTCAGCAGGCAGTTCGCGTTGCTGACGCAGGTATCATCGCTGTTACAGCTAAGAGCGGTGTTTCCGTAGGTACAGAAAAGGCTTGGAAGGCTCTTACACTCGCAAGACTTCCAAAGATTCTTTATATGTCCAAGCTCGACGAAGACAACGCAGACTTCGAACGTTCCTTCGCTGGTCTCCGTGAAGCTCTTGGTCCAACAGTTACACCATTTATCATTCCAATTATGGAAGGCGAAAAGACAGTAGGTCTTTGCAACGTTATCGCTAACAAGTCCTATCATATGGAAGGCGACAAGCTCGTTGACGGTCCAGTTCCAGAACACATGAAGGCAAGAGTTGCTGAACTCTATGACATCGTTGTTGAACGTGTTGCTGAAACATCCGAAGAACTTATGGAAAAGTTCTTTGACGGCGTAGCATTCACAGAAGAAGAAATGGCTGAAGGTATCAAGAACGGTATCCTCAACAACATCATCACACCAGTTTACTGTGGCTCCGCTTATTCCGGCCTCGGCACAGAACAGCTCCTCAAGGCTATCACACGTTACTTCCCTTCCCCAGACAAGACACACGACGAAAAGGCTATCAATGTTGACGGCACTCTCGAGACAGTTCCTTACACACCAGACGGCAAGCCATCTGTTTTCGTATTTAAGACAGCAGCTGACCAGTACGGCCGTTTCTCCTTCTTCAAGGTTATTTCCGGTACTGTAACTCCTGACTCCGCACTTTACAACACACGTTCCGAAATGGTTGAAAAGTTCGGCCGTGTATATACATTCAAGGGCAAGAAGAACATCGAAACAACAGAAGTTTGCTGTGGTGACATCGGTGCAGTTGCAAAGCTCATCGACACAAAGACAGGCGATACTCTCTCTGCTTATAAGGATGCTCTCTCCTTCGCAGGCATCAACTTCGACGAAGCTTGCTACTCTCAGGCTATTGCTCCTAAGACAAAGGGCAACGAAGAAAAGATGGCTATGGGTCTCAACAAGATCATTGACGAAGATCCAACAATCAAGCTCGAAAACAACACAGAAACAAAGCAGATGGTTATCTCCGGTGCTGGTGACATTCACCTCGACGTAGTATGCTCCAAGCTCAAGACAAAGTTCGGCGTAGAAGTTGAACTCACAGACGCAAAGGTTCCATACCGTGAAAAGATCCGCAAGAAGGTAAGCGTTGAAGGTAAGCATAAGAAGCAGTCCGGCGGTCACGGCCAGTATGGTCACGTTAAGATGGACTTCGAACCTAACTACGACGGCGACGAAATCGTATTCGAAGAAAAGATCTTCGGTGGCTCCGTTCCAAAGAACTACCACCCAGCAGTTGAAAAGGGTATCAGAGAAGCAGCTGAACACGGTATCCTCGCAGGTTACCCAATGGTTGGTCTTAAGGCTACACTTACAGACGGTTCCTACCATGACGTTGACTCCAACGAACTCTCCTTCAAGATGGCTGCTCGTCTCGCTTACAAGGCAGGTATTGCTCTTGCTAACCCAGCTATCCTCGAACCAATCGGTTCCCTCAAGGTAACAGTTCCTGATGCTAACATGGGTGATATCATCGGCGACCTCAACAAGCGTCGCGGCCGTGTTCTCGGCATGAACCCACTCGATGGTGGCCGTCAGGTTATCGAAGCTGAAGTTCCAATGGCTGAAGTTTCCAAGTACGCTATTGACCTTCGTTCCATGACACAGGGTCGCGGCTCCTTCGTTCTCAAGTTTGAACGTTACGAGGAGGCTCCACCAAACGTACAGGTTAAGGTTATTGCTGACGCTAAGTACGTTGACCACGACGAAGAATAATTTTTCACACGTCACTCTAATTACATACGGGGTGGATGAAAATCCACCCCATTAAAATATTTATATACATAAAGGAGAAATATAGCATGGATAAGCATACTGAGTTTTTGATGCAAAGTGTTGAAGCTAACCGCGACCTTATGCTCGCAGCTGAAAGACATATCTGGAACAATCCAGAAACAGGTTACCGTGAATGGAAGACAACAGCTTATTTGGAAGCTGAATATGAAAAGCTTGGCTATACTCTCGTAAAGGCTGGTAATATTCCTGGCTTCTACACAGATATCGATTCCGGCAAACCAGGTCCAAAGATCTGTATCATGGGTGAAATGGACTCCCTCATCGTTTCCAACCATCCTGAATGTGATCCTGAAACAGGTTTTGTTCACGCTTGCGGCCATCATGCACAGTCCGCTTCCCTTCTTGGTGTAGCTGCTACACTCAAGATGCCTGGTGTTATGGATAACTGGTGTGGTTCCGTTCGTCTTATGGCTGTTCCAGCTGAAGAACTCATCGAAATCGGTTACAGAGAAGAACTCCGTAAGCAGGGCATCATCAAGTATTTCGGCGGTAAGGTAGAATTCCTCCACCGTGGTTACTATGATGGCGTAGATATCGCTTACATGGTTCATCAGTCCAATATGCCAATCAAGGGCATGGGCTTTGCTCCAGGTAACAACGGCTGTATCACAAAGAATATCAACTATCTCGGCGTTTCCTCTCATGCAGGCGGCGCTCCTCACCTCGGTGTAAACGCTCTCTACGCTGCTAACCTCGGTCTCCAGACAGTTAACTCCCTCCGTGAAACATTCAAGGATGACGATCACATTCGTTTCCATCCAATTATCACACAGGGCGGTGGCGCTGTTAATGCTATTCCACACGACATCAAGATCGAATCTTACGTTCGTGGCGCTACAATCGATGCTATCGTTGAAGCTAATAACCGCATCAACCGTGCTCTTGCAGGTTGTGCTGCTGCTATGGGCGCAAACGTACATCTTTCCGACAGACCAGGTTATATGCCTCTTAACAACAACAAGGACCTCACAGATATCTCCATCGAACTTATGAAGGGTATCATTGGTGAAGAAAATGTTGTTTACAACAATCGTTGGGGCACAGGTTGCACAGACATGGGTGACATCTCCTCTGTTATGCCTGCAATCCATCCTCACGTAGCTGGTGCTTCCGGTACAGGTCACGGTAATGACTACCAGATCTCCGATCCAGAAACAGCAGTTGTTCTTTCCACAAAGTACCTCGTTGCTCTTACTGACGCTCTCCTTTCCAACAATGCTGAAAAGGCTCAGATGGTCATTAAGAACTCCAAGGTTCTCTATCCTAACAAGCAGGATTACTTTGATCAGATCGACAAGATCTTCATGGATAAGATGGCTGTTGAAGTTCAGGAAGACGGCAAGATGGTTCTTGACTATAAGTTGTAATTCTTATAACAATAATAAAGACGGTGATTATTCACCGTCTTTTTATTTTTTCATTTGCATATAAAAACACCGAACAGATATCTGTCCGGTGTTTATTTTAATTATTCAGGATCTGTTACCGATTCTGTCGGGTCTATAGCCTCTGTAGGCGGTTCTACAGCAGGCGGTGGTGCCTCTGTAGGATTTTCACTATCTACCGGTACATCAGGCTCTACAGGCTCTTCTTCGCCCCATCCTGGCCACAAATTATTTGGCCATCCTTCAGGCCAGCTGAGAGGATCTTCAATATCAATGGATGGATCAAGCTCAGGCATATTCGGATCTTCAGGATCCGGTGCTGTATTGCCCCAAGGCCATTCAAAGAACGGCCACTTTTCAAAGAAATCTTTCCAGGTAGGCTTATTGGCATTGTTTTCAATATTATGCTCTATACAATCTCCTACTCCGCCCTCTACAGGGTATGCTCCCTCACCCATTGTAATCATGTTGAGGTAGATATTCTTCAAGTCATTTACTGGATTTAAAGTTTCCTCAGTGTTGAGAAGCGATGGATCTGGAGTCTGGATAGTTTCAGGGTCAACATACTGAAGGACGAATTCCTGATCTCTAAGTACAACACCAGGATTATCAAATGTTCTGTTGATTGCAAGAATACCGATTTCAGTAATCTCTTCCTCCGGACAATACTGATTTGCGAGCTGCTTTGTAGTATTATCAATCTTCACAGGTACATGATATGGGCAAGTTTCTGTTGGCTTGTCCTCACTTGCAAGTCGTACATTTACAACTCGCGAACCACGAAGCTCGTTGGAGCACCATTCATTTGGAAGAAGACCGGAGTCCTGACAAACAGCTACGCCGGACATTTCAACACTTCTTACGAATTCTCTGTTTGGAAGAGGTTCATGTATGATACTCATAACCTTTTCCCAGATAACGAGCGCTGGGTTAGCTGAATCAACACCCTTGATAGCCTGTGGAATGTCATAACCGAACCATACAACGCCTGTATAGTAAGGTGTGAAACCTACAAACCAACGGTCCTTATCGTCATTTGTTGTACCAGTCTTTGCCGCTGTTTCAATACCCTTGATAGCCGCCTTTTTACCTGTGCCTTCAGGACCTGTAACAACATTTGTAAGCATATCAAGCATATATGTTGCAGTCTTGTCACTCATAGCCACATGAGATTCAGGTGTATTATCAAGGATAACGTTGCCATTTGAATCATAAACCTTTGTATAGACAACAGGTTCTGTATAGATGCCGTTATTGGTAAATGATGAATATGCGCCGCACATTTCCATTACAGTAACACCGTCTGTAAGACCACCCATTGCAAGCGGGCTGTAGTCAACGTCGGAAAGAATCTTTGTGTTACCCTTTGTATCTGTCTTTGCTCTTTCCTTTACGAGAGACTTAAGACCGAGATTTACATTTGCAAATTCGAAAGATTTTTCAACACCCATTTTCTGAAGAATTTCAACAGGAATTGGGTTGTTGGAAATTTCTATCGCCTTCATCATATTCATCTGACCGCGATAGTAATTATAGTAGTTCTTTGGCCAGCCTGTTTCACGCACTTCGAAGTTCTTTGGTGCGTCTGTCATAGCTGTTGCCGGTGTGATGACACCATATTCAATAGCAGGGGCATACACTGTAAGCGGCTTGATAGAAGAACCAGGTGAACGTGTTGTGCGTGTTGCACGATTGAGCACAAGCTTACCTTCCTTTTCACCACGACCGCCGTAAAGCGCTACAACATGGCCTGTATATGGATCTGTGATAACCATGGATGCCTGAGGCATTGTGCCGTCAGAACCAAGGATACCAGGAAGATTATCTTCATCGATAAACACAGCGTCCATCTTTGCCTGAATTTCAGGATCGATAGTCGTTACGATTTTAAGACCACCTGTATAGAGAAGCTGATTTGCAAGCGCCTTGCTGTATCCCTTCTGCTCCATCAGGTCTTCCTGAACGCTCATAATAACTTCGTCAACGAAGTAAGACTGTTCCTTGCCTGCATTCTGAAGCTTTTCGCTGTTTTCTGTGGAAACTTCAGCTTTGACTGCCTTCTGATATTCCGCTTCAGTAATCTTCTCATTGTCACGCATAGTCATAAGAACTGTGTTTCTGCGCTCCTTATTGAATTCAGGGAAACGGATAATATCATATTTATATGGATTTTTGGAAATACCTGCAATAGCGGCACATTCTACAAGATTAAGTTCATCGAGATCCTTGCCGAAATATACCTTTGCAGCTGCCTTGACGCCGTTTGCGCCCTGACCGAGATAGATGGTATTGAGATAAAGCTCAAGGATTTCTTCCTTATCATACTTGGATTCAAGTTCAAGAGCGCGCATAATTTCCTGAAGTCGGAGGCCAAGCGGTC
>JAZUBN010000095.1:0-8906 GCA_045638565.1 Oscillospiraceae bacterium
CCCCCTGCGGGAATCGAACCCACATCTAATCCTTAGGAGGGATTTATTCTATCCATTGAACTAAGGAGGCATATAAAATTATATTGATACCACCGGCAAAATATGATACAATAAATATAATACGGCGGTTTCATACTGCCATATTATCATACAATAAACCGATTATTTTGTCAAGAAAGCGAAGGCTTGTTAATATGAAAATACTTGTTTTAGGCGATGTATGCGGTGAAGTTGGGGTAAAAATGCTGTCAAAGCATCTCCGCAGCCTGCAGAAAAAATACAATGCCGACCTTACCATCGTAAACGGTGAAAATACAGCTGTCAACGGCATCCTGCCTCATCATGCCGATGAGATTTTTGCTTCGGGCGCCGATATCATAACTCTGGGCAATCACGCCCTCGATATGCATCAGATTCACGATTATATCGATGACTGCCGTTATATGGCACGTCCTATGAATCTTCCGCCTCAGCAGCCGGGCGAAGGCTACTGCAAAATCGACATTCAGGGCAAAAAGGTGTGCGTTGTCCCGCTTCTCGGCAGAGTACATATGGGCAGATTCGATTACGACGACCCATTCAGAATGATAGATAATTTCCTTAAAAAGGACGATTCCGATATCTATATCGTCGATTTCCACGCAGAAACCACCAGCGAAAAGAAGGCTCTCGGCTATTGCCTTGACGGCAGAGTTTCCGCCATCTTCGGCACACATACACATGTGCAGACAGCCGACGAGCAGATTCTTCCGAAGGGCACAGGCTATATCACAGATGTCGGTATGTGCGGTCCTTACCATTCTGTCCTCGGCGTTGAAAAAGAGCAGTCTGTGGCAAAGTTCTGCGGCAATATCGTAGGCAGATACAGAGAATCCAAAGAGGCAGGCTTCATTTCGGGAGTTGTCTTTGAACTGGATAATAATGGAAAATGCATTGACGTCATAAGATTCCAGGAGAAATAATATGAGCTTTGAATATAAAGAAATAAACGGGGTTTTGGCCCTTAAATCGTCGATTTTTGAAAAAGAAAGCGGTGTGGATCATTTTTATTCCACACGTAAGGGCGGCACGAGTGAAGGCATCCACGAAAGCCTCAGCTTCCGCTATACAGGCAACACAGCCGACAGTGTCCACGAAAACTTCGATATTGCAGCCAAAGTCATCGGCAGAAGCTTTAAGGATGTAGTCCGTACACAGCAGGTGCACAGAGATAAGGTATGTGAAGTCAAGGGTGGCACAGGCTACCGCATTGTTGCTCTCGATAACGATGGTCTTGTTACCAACGTAAAGGGCGTTGTGCTCAGCGGTTTTTATGCCGATTGTCAGGTGCTTCTTTTCTATGATAAGGTCAATGAAGCCATCGGTCTCTGCCATTCGGGATGGCGCGGCACAGCTCTCGATATCTGCAAAAAGACTCTCGACAAGATGAATGAGTGCTATGGCACAAAACCTGAGGACGTTATCGTTTCCATCGGACCTGCCATCTGTCAGGATTGCTTCGAATGTGATAAGGATGTCTACGATGCCTTTATCGGCAATTTCGGAGCAGAAATGGAGCAGTATTTCATAATGAAGGGCGTAAAGTATCACCCTGACATCACAGCCATCACAGTCCATCGCCTTAAAATGCACGGAGTGAAGGCGGAAAATATCGATGTCAGCGGCATCTGCACAATGCACGATAAGGAAGAGCTTTACTGGTCACACCGCCGTACAAAAGGCAACCGCGGTGTCCACGGCGCATTTATCACATTGAAATAGGAATACTACCGTAGGGGCGAGCATTGCTCGTCCGAAACTGCACAAAATCAAAAAAGCAGAGGCGAAAACCTCTGCTTTAATTTTATGCAAAAATCAAAAATAAAAAAGTCCGATTCATAAGAACCGGACTTTATGGCTGGGGATCAAGGATTTGAACCCTGACAAACAGAATCAGAATCTGTCGTGCTACCATTACACAAATCCCCAACGGAACGATATTTAGTATACACCATGAAACGCGATTTGTCAACACTTTTTTGAAATATTTTTCAAAAATATTTTTTGTAGTGGAAGTGCGGCAAAATGTGTGGTATAATAACATAGATAAGGCATATCAGAATGTCATCATGTCACACTTATCGGACGAAAATAAAAAGTCCGACTCAAAAGAATCGGACTTTATGGCTGGGGATCAAGGATTTGAACCCTGACAAACAGAATCAGAATCTGTCGTGCTACCATTACACAAATCCCCAACGGAACGAGATTTATTATACAGCATAAAATTCAATTTGTCAACACTTTTTTCAAAAAAATTAAAAATATTTTTATGAGGACCATTTCTATGAAATTTATGATAATCGACGGCAACAGCCTTATAAACCGCGCCTTCTATGGCGTGCGTCCGCTGTCCACCAAAGAGGGCATACACACAAACGCCATCTTCGGCTTTCTCAACACATATTTCAAGCTTCTTGAAGAGGAAAAGCCGCAGAATGCCTGCGTATGCTTTGACCTGAAAGCCCCTACATTCCGCCATCTTCAGTATGAAGGCTATAAGGCAACTCGCAAGGGTATGCCGGAAGAGCTTGCAATGCAGATGCCTTATATAAAGGAAATCCTCGATGCTCTCGGTGTGCCTCGTATGGAAAAGGAAGGCTTTGAAGCCGATGACCTTCTGGGCACAATTTCCAAAAACTGCGAAGATAAAGGCATCGACTGCACAGTTGTCACAGGCGATAAGGACTCCCTCCAGCTTATCGGCGAAAAAACACGTGTCGCCATCGTTTCCACACGTATGGGTCAGACAACCACAAAAAAATTCGATACCGAGGCCTTCCGTGAGGAGTATAACGGCCTCGATCCGCTCAAAATCATAGACCTCAAGGCGATTATGGGCGATAAGAGCGATAACATCCCGGGCGTTGCCGGCATCGGCGAAAAGGGCGCTATGGATCTGCTGACAAAATACGGCTCGCTGACAGGCGTTTATGAAAATCTTTCCGAATCCAATATGACAAAGGGTATGTTCAAAAAGCTTACCGAAGGCAAGGATTCGGCCTTTATGAGCTATGAACTTGCAACCATCGTCCGCGATGTGGAGCTTGGTGTCGACGATGAATATTTTGCAATTCATCCGATGAATGAAGGAAAACTTTACGATATACTTGCAAAACTTGAACTTTTCAGTATAATTAAAAGGCTGGGTATTTCTCCTGATGCCGAAAAGACGGAAAAAATAGAGCAGTCCTTCAATATGCCTCAGTATAAGACGGGTACGCCTGAAAAAATCTCAGGCACAGTAGGTCTCGCCCTTGAAAATGATAAAATTGCCCTTTTTGACAGGAAAAATATCTGGATTACCGATGAAAAAGTTATAAATCAGCTTAATAATGCCGATCTTATCTGCCTGCACGACAGTAAGGAACTTTATAAAAAAGCAAAGCTGATGGGGTGCGAAATCACAGCGAAGGTTTTTGACACCGCAGTGGGCGAATATCTCCTTTCGCCGACAGATAATTCCTATCCTGTGGAAAAATCCATCATGCGCCGCTTCGGTGTTGAGCTGGGCAATGAAACTGAAGAAAATACACAGCTCGATATGTTTTCACAGGCGGCAGAAAATCATACAGCCCTTGCCCAGAAGGCATTCTACACATATCATATGGCGGAAAAAATCAGGGAAGAGCTTGAAAATGAGCATATGACAGAGCTTTTTGAAAAAATCGAAATGCCTCTCGTCCCTGTCCTTGCCGAAATGGAAGTCAACGGCATTCTGTGCGATATCGAAGCACTTAAAAAGTATGCTGAAGAACTTTCGGTAAAAATGAACGAGCTGACAGAAAAAATCTACGCTATGGCAGGCGAGACCTTCAATATCGGCTCTCCTAAGCAGCTTGGCGAGATACTTTTCGTCAAAATGGGGCTCAAGGGCGGCAAGAAAACCAAGACAGGCTATTCCACAGATGCCGATACCCTTGAAAAGCTTCGCAAGGATGCTCCAATCGTCGAGCATATTCTTGAATACCGCAAGTATGCAAAGCTCAAGAGCACATACTGTGACGGTCTTATCAAGGTGGTGCATGATGACGGCAGAGTGCGTACATCCTTCAATCAGCTTGTCACAGCCACAGGCCGCTTAAGCTCGGCAGACCCTAACCTGCAGAATATCCCTGTCCGCACAGAGGAAGGCGAAAAAATTCGCCGTGCCTTTATAGCAGGGGAAGGATATACCCTTATCGATGCCGACTATTCCCAGATTGAGCTTCGAATTTTAGCCCATATTGCACAGGACGAAAAGATGATGCACGCCTTCAATACAGGGCTTGATATCCATACTTCCACAGCTTCCCAGGTGTTCAATACTCCTATCGATGAGGTCACACCTATCCAGCGCAGAAGCGCAAAGGCTGTCAACTTCGGCATTGTCTACGGCATCTCAGCTTTCGCCCTTTCGGAAGATTTGGGCATCTTCGTCAACGAGGCGCAAAGCTATATGAACGGCTATTTTGCCGTCTATAACGGCGTTAAAAAATATATGGATGAAATCAAGATAAAGGCAAAGGAAGACGGCTTTGTAAAGACAATTTTCGGCAGAAAACGCGCCCTTCCTGAGCTCAAATCGTCCAATCACAACATCCGCTCCTTTGGTGAGCGTGTCGCCCTCAATATGCCTGTTCAGGGTGCGGCGGCAGACATTATGAAGATAGCGATGGTCAATGTCTATGACCGTCTTAAAAAAGAAAATATGAAAACCAGAATGCTCATTCAGGTCCACGACGAATTGCTGCTTGAAGCTCCGCTCGAGGAAAAGGAAAAGGCAAAGCAGATTCTTCGTGAAGAAATGGAAAGAGCGGCAGAGCTTTCTGTAAAGCTGCTTGTCGATGTCCACGAAGGAGCAAACTGGGTGGAGGCAAAATAATGGAAATACAGAGTCTTCTTCTCAAACATATAGACCAGATTTATGAAATAGAAGTCGCCAGTTTTTCTGTCCCGTGGAGCATCAACAGCCTGCGTGACGACCTTGAAAATCCTATGGCAAAGTATTTTGTGCTGACAGAAGGCGAGGAAGTTTTAGCCTATCTCGGCATCCGAACAGTGCTCGATGAGATTCACATTATGAATATTGCCGTAAAGCCTGAGCATCGCGGCAAGGGTTACAGCACATATCTTATGAATGAGCTTGATAAGTTCGCAAAAGACGGCAAGTTTTATTCCATCTCTCTCGAAGTCCGCGAAGGCAATGAAAAGGCTCGAAATCTCTATAATAAATGTGGCTTTGAAATATGCGGTGTCCGCAAGGACTATTATGAAAAGCCGAAAGAAAACGCAGTTCTTATGGTGAAATATGTTAAATAAGGAAAATCCCGCCTTTCTGAGCGACCAGCTTGTGACATATCTGGGCAATAAGCGTGCCCTCGTCGGCTTTATCGGGCAGACCATTGAGATAGTCAAAGCCGAGGTTGGCAAGGAAAAGCTGAATATCTGCGATATTTTCACAGGCTCAGGTGCAACTGCAAGATTTTTCAAGGCCCATTCCGATAAACTTATTGTAAATGACCTTGAAAATTATGTGGAAGCGCTCAATAAGTGCTATCTTACAAATAAAGAAGATGTGCCCTTTGCCCGTCTTGAGGACGAGATGAAAAAGCTGAAGGCTCACCTTGAAAAAGGGCTTCAGCCCGGCTTTATCAGCCGCCTTTATGCGCCGGAAGACGATGAAAATATCACAAAGGGCGAGCGTGTGTTTTTCACAACACGCAACGCAAATTATATCGATACAGCCCGTCAGTATATGGAAAATATGGATGAAAGCATCCGTCATTTCTTCATAGCGCCTCTGATTTTTGAGGCATCTGTCAAAAACAACACCTCGGGAGTCTTCAAGGGATTTTACAAAAATTCCCATACAGGCATCGGTCAGTTCGGCGGCAACGGCAGAAATGCCCTTTCACGAATTATGGCAGATATCGATATTCCTATGCCGATTTTCTCCGATTTCAGCTGTAATGTGGAAATACATAAAGAGGATGCCAACATTCTGGCAGAAAATCTTGAAACTGTCGACCTTATGTATCTGGACCCGCCATATAATCAGCACCCATACGGCAGCAATTATTTTATGCTCAATCTCATCTGCGATTATAAGTGTCCGCAGGCGGTCAGCCGTGTTTCAGGCATCCCTACAGACTGGAACCGTTCAGATTATAACCGTGAAAAGTCAGCAAAAAATACGCTCTACGACCTGTGCCGCAAGGCGAAGGCAAAATATCTGCTCATCTCCTTCAATTCGGAAGGCTTCATAACAAAGGACGAGATGGAAAATATGCTGTCCGAAATCGGTGAAGTGCGCACATTCCAGCAGCGGTATAACGCCTATAAGGCTTCGAGAAACCTTTATGGCAGAGATGTACATATAAATGAGTATCTTTATTTAATAAAAAAATACTAAAACCCTTTTCAAACGGCAAAAAATATTATATAATATTATTTACGGCTGAAAACCAAACCATATTTTACATCACATAAAAGAGGAAAAAATATGATAATACTTGCAATAGAAAGTTCCTGCGACGAAACTGCGGCATCAATAAGCCGTGACGGCAGGGAGATTCTTTCCGATGTTGTCTATTCCCAGGCCGATATGCACGCCCTTTATGGCGGTGTTGTCCCTGAAATCGCATCGAGAAAGCATATCGAAAAAATATCTCTGGTGGTGGACGAAGCCATCAGCAAGGCAGGCATCAAAAAGAGCGACATTGATGCTGTAGCCGCAACCTGCGCACCGGGCCTTATCGGCGCACTTCTTGTAGGTGCAAACTTTGCCAAGGCAGCGGCTCTCGCTCTCGGCGTGCCGTTCATTCCTGTGCACCATATCAGAGGTCATATCTCGGCAAACTATATCGCATTCCCAGAGCTTAAGCCACCGTTCATCGCTCTAGTTGCATCGGGCGGCCATACAATCATCGTCGACGTTGAAGACTATACAAAGATGACTCTCGTCGGCACAACACGTGACGATGCAGCAGGTGAAGCCTTCGATAAAATCGCACGCGTGCAGGGTCTCCCATATCCGGGCGGCAAAATCCTTGACGAACTTTCCCAGACAGGCGAAAGCGGCTATTATAAGCTGCCTCACGCTGCCATCAAGGACCATCCTTATGACTTCTCCTTCTCCGGTCTTAAAACTGCGGCTATCAATATTATCCATAATGCACAGCAGAAGGGCGAGGAGATAAACAAGCACCATATGGCAAAGGCGGTTTCCGAAACAGTGGCCGATACTGTCGTGCCTCGTGTGCTTCTTGCCGCTAAAAACTTAGGCAGAAAGACTGTTGTTGCAGCAGGCGGTGTTGCGGCAAACAGCCTCCTCAGAGCACGTCTCGAAGAGGGCGCAAAAAAGCAGGGTATCCAGCTCTTTATTCCACCGCTTAAGCTTTGCGGTGACAACGGCTCCATGATAGCCTGTCAGGCATATCATGAATATCTTGCAGGCAATGTGGCAGATGCATCACAGAATTGCTTTGCAACAATGGCAGTTTCCGATTCTTTCTTTGAGGAAAGATAGTATTTAAAGCCTTCTCCAGCAGGAGAAGGGGGACCATCCGAAGGATGGTGGATGAGGTGTAAAAAATCTGAAAATTTTCAGAAAAGATACATTTTTGACTTATTTGTATGATATAGTGTGAAAGCACTATGTTAATATTATCAACAACCTGTTGAAAACCCCAAAAAACCAACTTACATACGGAGGACAACGTGAAAAAATCAAGACTTATCAGCCTTATGCTTTGCCTCGCTCTTGCGTTTACAGCTCTTGCTGGATGCTCCAAGGCGGACGAAAAATTTGACTTCAGCAAGGCGCTCAATGCCAACGGCACATTCAAGGATATCGACCTTGCAAATGTAGTAAAGCTCCCTGATTACAAGAACTTCAGCTTCTCTGCTGATGCTCTTCAGGTTTCCGAAGAAGACATCAACACAAAGATCGATGAACTTCTCGCTCCATTCCAGGAAGCAAAGGAAATCAAGGACAGAGCAGTTGAAGACGGGGATACACTCAACATCGACTATGTCGGCTCCATCGACGGCACACCATTTGAAGGTGGCTCCACAGAAGGCAACGGCACAGAAGTTACAATCGGCGTTACAAACTATATCGATGACTTCCTTCAGCAGCTCATCGGCCATAAGCCTGGCGAAAACTTCGATATCGAAGTTACATTCCCTGAAAACTACGGCAAGGAAGAGCTCAACGGCAAGGATGCAATCTTCAATATCACAATCAATGCTATCGTTGAATATGTAAATCCTGAACTCACAGACGATTTCGTAAAGGAAAACTTCAAGGATACTTACGAAAACGTTGAAGATATGGTAACAAAGGTTACAGAATCCATTCTTGAAAACCAGAAGATGGCAGATGTATGGACACAGCTCAACGAAGGCGCAGAATGCGTTGAAATTCCACAGTCTGTAATCGACTTTGAAACAGAAGTTCTTCTCAACTACTATAAGACAATGGCTACTCAGTACGGCATGGAATTCAAGGATTACCTCACAGCTATCGGCGTAGCAAGCGAAGAAGCATTTGTTGAACAGAATATGGAGCAGATCAAGGCTAATGCCGCAACATCCCTTACAATTCAGTCTGTTATGAATGCAGAAGGTCTCGAAGTTACAGAAGAACACCTTAATGAACTCTTCGGCGAAGAAATCGCTGAACTTGAAAAGGCTTACGGCAAGCCATATATCAAGCTTGCAGTTATGCAGGATATCGTAATAGAAAAACTCATGGAAAACATGAAGTAAATAATAAAAGCTCTCCATAATGGAGAGCTTTTTTATTAGCCTCCCCTTGTGAGGGGAGGGGGACCATCGTCACGATGGTGGAGGGGTAGCAATCGGGACATAAATAAAAGACC
>JAZUBN010000096.1:0-4582 GCA_045638565.1 Oscillospiraceae bacterium
AAGGTGGAGGTAGCGAGTTCGAGCCTCGTAATCCGCTCCACTGATGCCCGCTTGCAGAGATGCAAGCGGGCATTCTCAATCGAATATGCGGATTTAGCTCATCTGGTAGAGCGCCACCTTGCGAAGGTGGAGGTAGGGAGTTCGAGCCTCGTAATCCGCTCCATTTGATTGACAGGAGAATAAAACCTCCTGTCAATTTTACAATTAAGATGAATATGGCGCCATAGCCAAGTGGTAAGGCAGAAGTCTGCAAAACTTTTACGCCCCAGTTCAAATCTGGGTGGCGCCTCCAAAACAAAAGCAAGTCAATTGACTTGCTTTTTTGTTTTGAATGAAGCATTTCCTGCGGAAATATGAAGACGCTGCGCTTATGAAGCAGACTTCGTCTATGAAGTAATTTTTGAAGAATTAAATGCTTCACTTCATGTTTTGCATTCCAAAATACTTCATAGCAGTTTACTGCTGCTTAATGTCGAAGACACTTCATTTCTTCCCACACCCCACGCGGGTGTTTTTTATTACACTGCCCTTTCATTGTATAACTGTCCCTATTATAGTATAATTACATCATATTAATTATCAGGGAGGTCATATTATGTCAAATGCATTTCAATCTGCAGTCTGGCTGCTGTTTGCCGCCGCAATGATTATCAGCGCCATCGGTTTTATCAAATATGTCTGGTTTATATCCCTCGGCTATGGTTTTTCCATCGCAGGACTGGGATTCCTTATGCTCTATCTCTTTAAGGACAGTCTTTCCTGCGGCACGATTCTTCTCTGCCTGCTTTTTGTGGCTTATGGTTTCCGTTTAGGCGGTTATCTGCTTTTCAGAGAGGTCAAAAGCTCGGCATATAATGCCAAGATGAAGACAGAAATCAAAGACGGCAAGACAATGCCTTTCGGTGTCAAGTGTGCCATCTGGGTGACTTGCGCCCTGCTCTATATGACACAGGTAATCCCTGTTTTCTATCGCCTCCACAACGGTGCAGACACAGATATCTGGGCATACATAGGTGCAGGCGTTATGGCATTCGGCCTTATCTTCGAATCACTTGCCGACTGGCAGAAGAGCAAGGCGAAGAAAATCAATCCAAAGCGCTTTTGCGATACAGGCCTTTTCAAAATCGTCCGCTGCCCTAACTATCTTGGCGAAATGATTTTCTGGACAGGTGTTCTTATTTCGGGCATCAATATCCTTTCGGGCTTCGGTCAGTGGGCTATGGCGCTCATCGGCTATATCGGCATTATTTATGTAATGTTCAGCGGCGCACGCCGTCTTGAAGTACGTCAGAATAAGAATTACGGCAGCGACCCTGAATATCAGAAATATTCCAGGACAGTGCCTATTCTTGTTCCGTTTATCCCACTTTACAGCGTTGAAAAATACAAGTTCCTTGTGGCGTAAAATATAAAACAAAGCTCCTCCATACGGGGAGCTTTTTTGCTCGATAAGTTTCTTGCCAATGGTGCAATATAGTGCTATAATTTAGAAAAATACCTTTATGGGGGTAAAAATATGAAAGTTCTGCTTATTTTAGTCGATGGTATGCGTCCTGATGCAATAACAGACCATCCGATTGCAAAAAAATATATGGAAAAATCGGCACACACACTTTCGGCAAAGACTGTGATGCCATCTCTCACATTGCCTTGCCATATGTCGCTCTTCCATTCTGTCGAGCCAAATCGCCACAATACAACAACAAACACATTTATGCCGCAGGTGCGCCCTATCGACGGGCTTTTCGATGTGCTGAAAATGCAGGGCAAAAAATCCGCCTTCTTCTATAACTGGGAGCAGCTGCGTGATTTAGGAAAGCCGGGCTCCCTTGAATTATCTTACTATATCCACGGCGCAGATGAAAAATCCAACAATAAGCTGACAGATGAAGCTATAAAATATATCGCGGAAGAAAATCCTGACTTTACATTCCTCTATCTCGGTCACGTCGATTCGGCAGGGCATAACTATGGCTGGATGAGCGTGGAATATATGGATGCCATTGATAAAAGCTGGAAAAATATCGACCGCATTGTGTCATCCTTGCCGGAAGATTATGCCGTTATAATAACAGCCGACCACGGCGGACACGACCGCACTCACGGCACAGAAATGGCTGAAGATATGCTGATTCCGATTATGATAATGGGCAAAAATATCGGGGTGAAACAGCTTTCCGATGTGTCCATCATGGACATAGCACCGACGATAACAAAAATTATCGGCATATATCCAAATCCTGAATGGGAGGGAAAAAGCCTTATATGACAGCAAAAATCACCGATAAAAAGGGGGTAAGACGGCTCGCCGTCCTTTTTGCCCTTACATATATGATAAGCTACATCACCCGCATCAACTACGGAGCTATCATTTCCGAAATGGAAAAGGCGACGGGGATGAGCAAGAGTATGCTTTCGATGGCGCTGACAGGCAGCTTTATAACTTACGGCTTCGGTCAGGTCATCAGCGGCATTCTGGGCGACAGATTTTCGCCTAAAAAGCTTGTGACAATTGGACTTTTAGCCACAGTCACTATGAATATGCTCATTCCGTTATGCAACAGTCCATATCAGATGGTGGTCGTATGGTGTATAAACGGCTTTGCGCAAAGCTTTATGTGGCCGCCTCTCGTCCGCCTTATGACAATTCTTTTAAGCCCTGATGATTACAAGAAAACTGCGGCAAAAGTGTCTTACGGCGCCTCTGTGGGCACAATGGTGATGTATCTCGTGTCGCCGCTTGTCATTACAATGGCAGGCTGGAAGGCTGTATTTATATTCTCGGCTCTTTGCGGACTTGTGATGATTTTCGTATGGAATAAGCTGTGTGAAGATATCGACCACACAAAGTCCAATGTAAAACACGCAAAAATCAACACAAAAGGCCTGTTTACACCGCTTATGCTCTCTGTTATGGCGGCAATTATCCTGCAGGGTATGCTCCGTGACGGCGTTACAACATGGATGCCGTCCTACATTTCAGAAGTCTACGATATTTCCAACCTTATCTCCATTCTGACAGGGGTAATCCTGCCGATTTTCAGCATTCTGTGCGTCCGCGCTGTGACAAAGCTTTATGTAAAGAGCATTACAAATCCGATAACCTGTGCAGGAATATTCTTTCTCGGAGGCACAGTTTCGGCTTTCGCCCTCTATTTCCTCAACGGCACAAACGCGGCATTTTCTGTCGTGCTGTCGGCTGTGCTAACAGGCTGTATGCACGGCATAAATAATATGCTGGTGTCCATGCTTCCGCCGTTTTTCGCTAAATACGGCAATGTTTCGACAGCCTCGGGCGTTATCAACTCATGCACATACATCGGCAGCGCAATTTCAACCTACGGCATCGCCGTGCTGACCGAAAATCTCGGCTGGAATTTCACCATCGGAATATGGAGTATTATTGCCCTTACAGGCACAGTTATATGCCTCGGCTGCATAAAGGGATGGAAAAAAGAATATATGCAGTAATTTGTTGACATAAGGATTATATGGCAATATAATATAATTATCAAATAACGAAAGGAAAAGCTCTATGAAAAAGTTTTTATCGGCAATCCTTGCAATGGCTGTTATTTTCAGCCTGACTATCCCTGCATTTGCAGCGGGAACAACTGTCAATATCCCATGTCCTGCGGCTCCACACATCAAGCATCAGCTTACTAATGTGCTTTCCACAAAGCAGATTAAGGTTATCGATCAGGAGTGGGACTTTGAAAATGATAAGCCTGTGGAGGTTGAAAAGGTTGTCACAGTTTATCAGTTCTCCAAGACAGACACAAAGCTTATTACAGACTTGACTCAGGAGGATTTCATTGCTCCTGGCGGTTACGGCGGATTCCGTCTTATCAATGGTGCTTACAGACGCCCTGCTGAAGAATTCGGCAACGAAGGTCAGTGGTTTGGCTTGATGGGCACAGGTCTTCGCGAAATAAATATGGGTCTTGATTACATCAATGAACACTACTATGCGCACATGGGTGAAAATGATATCGCTCACATCACACTTGACTACGATGTGCAGATTTATTTCACATACGCAGATCTTTCCGCATACGAAGTAAAGCCTGTTAAGCAGATTGCTTATGCTTCCACACAGCCTGTCAATATCGACGGCAAGGCGGTTGAACTTCAGGCTTATGCCCTCAAGGATGCTAACGGCAACAGCACAAACTATGTAAAGCTTCGTGACGTGGCAAATGTGCTCAATGGCTCCAAGGCTCAGTTCCAGGTTGGCTGGGATGGCAATGTAAACATTCTTACAGGTCAGAGCTATACAGCTAACGGCAGCGAAATGAAGACTCCATTCTCCGGCAACCGTGATTATACTGTTCCAACATCTGCTACTAACGTAAACGGTGTAAAGAGCGAACTTTCGGCTATCACTCTCACAGACGATAACGGCAACGGCTATACATATTATAAGCTCCGTGACCTCGGCAAGGAACTCGGCTTCAATGTAGGCTGGAATGGTGAAATCGGTATCTTTATCCAGACAGACCGTCCATATACAGACGCTGACTAATTTCAAACATCAAAAAAGCACCCGGAACTTCCCAAATCCTCCCCTGTGCAAGGGGAG
>JAZUBN010000097.1:0-7852 GCA_045638565.1 Oscillospiraceae bacterium
GACAGATTTATTCACGTCTCTCATGCCGATAGCGTGGAAAAGCTGGGAAAGGCCGAGAATTGTGAATGCATAAGTCTGAGCTCTTGCAAGAGTTGCTGTATCAGCGAGGATGCCGGAAATATTTGCAATGGAAATTGCTTCGCCCTGAGCCATAAGAGTTGTAACAGGGATAAAGAGGAAGCCGCAAAGTGTGATAGCTGCCACGATAGCACCGTAGCCGATTGTTGTAAGATAACCACCGTGAGCGAAGATGCTTTCGTCAGGGTCACGTGGTGGCTCCTTCATCATTCTTGCCTTATCATTTTCGTCAACACCGAGAGCAAGGCCAGGGAGCGAGTCTGTGATGAGATTTACCCACAGAATGTGGATAGCCTTGAGAGGCGCTGCAAGGCCTACAAGGATGGAAAGGAACATTGTGATGATTTCACCGAAATTGGAAGAAAGAAGGAAGTGGACAGACTTCTTGATGTTTGCATAGATGCTTCTGCCCTCTTCGATAGCCTTTTCGATAGTCGCAAAGTTATCGTCTGTAAGCACCATATCGGCTGCGCTTTTTGCAACGTCTGTACCTGTGATGCCCATTGCAATACCGATGTCGGCAGCCTTGAGAGATGGCGCATCGTTTACGCCGTCGCCTGTCATGGAAACGATATGTCCCTTTGACTTGAAGGCATTGACAATCATAACCTTATGCTCAGGGGAAACTCGTGCGAATACACAGAGATTTTCAATGCGCTCAGCAAGCTGTTCAGGTGTGATTTCATCAAGCTCCATACCTGTCATACACTGGTTGATATCCGTTGCGATACCGAGTTCCTTTGCGATAGCAAAAGCTGTGTCCTTATGGTCGCCTGTGATCATGACAGTCTTTACGCCTGCACCCTTGAATTCTTCAACAGCAGGAGCAACTTCGATTCGTGGAGGGTCGATCATACCGACAAGACCGACGAATGTGAGGTTTTCTTCGAACTTTTCGTGATTTTCATACTTGATGGCAAGGACAAGAACGCGGAGTGCATCAGCAGACATCTGTGCGATAGCATCTTCAATTTTTCTCAGGTCATCTCTTGTGAAATGACGAACCTGACCGTTTTCAAGGATGTTGTCACAGCGGTTTACGATGCTTTCAAATGCACCCTTTGTATAGGAAATCTTATTTTTGCCAAGCTCGTGGACAGTTGTCATCATCTTTCTGTCAGAGTCAAACGGAAGCTCGTCAACACGAGGCTGAAGTTCTTCTGTTCTCTTCTTGGATACGCCGAGAGCGATACCCATATCGACGAGAGCAATTTCTGTAGGGTCGCCTACGCGCTGGTCATCGTCAACACTTGCATCGTTACAAAGGACAAAACCATCGATGAAAATCTTGTTTGCATCGTAGTTGAGTTCTTCCATTTCCATCATTCTGCCGTCTGTATATGCACGTACAACAGTCATCTTGTTCTGTGTAAGGGTACCTGTCTTATCGGAGCAGACTACGCTTACAGAGCCCAGTGTTTCGACAGAAGGAAGACGTCTTACGATAGTATTTACCTTTACGAGGCGCTGTACGCCGAGAGCAAGAACGATGGTTACAACTGCAGGAAGCCCTTCAGGAACGGCTGCAACAGCGAGAGAAATAGCTGTGATGAGCATTTCAACAATGTTTCTTTGCTGAACAACTGCGATGCCAAAGAGAGCTATGCACAGGACAACAGCGATTACACCGAACATCTTGCCAAGGTCTGCAAGGCGCTTCTGGAGAGGTGTCATTTCGTCGCCGCTGTCATTGATCATAGCGGCGATCTTACCGATTTCAGTATCCATGCCTGTTGCGACTACAATGCCTTCACCACGGCCATAAGACACGTTTGTAGACATATAAGCCATATTGATGCGGTCACCGAGAGGAACTTCGCCTTCTGCGATAAACTCAGCATCCTTTTCAGACGGAACAGATTCACCTGTAAGTGCAGATTCTTCGATTTTGAGGTTTGTAGAGAATGTGAGACGAAGGTCTGCAGGAATCTGACGACCTGCTTCAAGAACAACAACGTCGCCGAGAACAAGGTCTTTTGCATCGATTTCCATCGGCTTACCGTCACGTTTTACAATAGTTTTCGGTGCGGACAGCTTTTTAAGGCTTTCGAGAGCATCCTGTGCCTTGCCTTCCTGCACCATACCGACAACACCATTGATGACTACAACAGCCATAATGATGATAGCGTCGCTGACTTCCTTGAGAACAACGGAAATAACCGCTGCCACCATAAGGATGTAGATCATAGGCTCGTTGAGCTGAGCGAGGAACATCTGCAGTCTTGTCTTTTTTTCCTTTTCCTTAAGGGCGTTAGGTCCGTTCTTTTCAAGACGTGCCTTTGCCTCGGAAGAAGACAAGCCATTCTGGATGTTTACATTCAGTTCATTGGCAATCTGATCTGTTTTCTTCTGATAGAACATAGTGTACTCCTTTTTTGTCGGCAATCCCCGGCACATCAGTCGACACAGCTCTCAGCGGATATTTTTCCGCCATAACGACGAAAAAACTATCTCGCTGATAACTATATCACTGATATGCCGGTGACTGCTATTTAATATTATTTTTAACTATAAAAAACAAAAAAGACCTTTACCAAAGAAAATCTTTGATAAAAGTCTTGTAAACCATAAAGGTGCAAAGCCCAGGCTTCTTCAGCCGATTGTTGAGCGTTGCTTTTCAACTACTCCCTTTTATTGCTCTTAATATATCAAAACTTTTTTTGTTTGTCAAGGGGATTTTTGCTATTTTTCTCTTGCATTTTTTCATCGGTTATTATATAATGAGTCGTGGAATTTTGTTCACAATTTGTTTACATTTCTGCCCCGATGCTTTCATAAATAAATTGCATAATATACCCAGAAACTTCAAAGGAGGCTTTTTTATGAATAATAACACAGACAACGAATACAAGTTCAGCTTTGATGAGCTTGATCCTTTTTACGCTGAGGCGCTTAAGGAAAAAAAGAAAAAGAAGGGCGGCGCAGGCAAGGTAATCGCAGTTCTTGCTCTGGTACTCATTATCATAGGCGTCGCTTCAGTTGGCTCAATTCTTGTTTATAACAGCTATATCGGCGGTCCTGATATGTCCCTCTCCGGTACGACTGTTATCCCGGATAAATCTGAAATAACATCAACAGCACCTGGTCAGAACATTGTGACATATCTCCCTACTGTCGACGGCGACGCTCTCACAGTGCCGCAGATTTATCAGAAGAACATCGACTCTGTCGTTGCTATCACAACTTATGTTCAGCAGAATGGTCATGAAATCCCTGCCGGCACAGGTACAGGCATCGTAATGACAGAAGACGGCTACATTATCACTAATGCACACGTTGTTGATGGTGGTACAAAGGTCACTGTAAAGCTCAACAATGGCGCTGAACATCCTGCTACAATCATCGGCTCTGACAGCAAGGTTGACATCGCTGTTATCAAAATCGAGGCAACAGGTCTTTCTGCCGGTGAATTCGGCGATCCTAACGAGCTTGTCTTCGGTGAACCTGCCGTTGTTATCGGCAATCCTCTTGGCACATTCGCAGGCACAGTAACTTCCGGTATTATCTCTGCAACAAGCCGTGAAATTGAAATCGGCGGCTATATTATGAAGGTTATGCAGACAGATGCCGCCGTTAACCCTGGTAATTCGGGCGGCCCTATCATCAACTGCCGCGGCAAGATTGTCGGCGTTGTTTCTTCCAAAATCAGCCAGGATGGCGTTGAAGGCATCGGCTTTGCAATTCCAATGGACACAGCGCTTTCTGTTGCAAACGACTTTATCGAATACGGCTATGTAAAGAATCGTCCTATGCTTGGCGTTTCTGTTGAAGAAATCAATTCCTACTACGCTCAGTTCTATGGCATGCAGCCTGGTCTTCGTGTGGCATCCGTTCAGGATGGCTCTGCAGCTGACATCGCAGGTATTCTCCCTGGCGACAGAATCGCAGCATTCAATGGCGTTGAAGTTTCCACTTCTGCCGCTCTCAACTATGAAAAGGATAAGTATTCCATCGGTGACACTGTTGAAATCACAATCATCCGCGATGGTCAGCAGCTTATCCTCCCTCTCACACTCAAGGAAAACACAGCAAACTAAGTTTTGTATATAAAAAAGCCACTCAGATGAGTGGCTTTTATTTTATTATTTTCTTCTTTCTATCAGTCTGTAAATGCCGTATACTGCGTGAAGGACAACAATAACAAGGGCTATTTCCGAAAGAATATACCCGACTATGCCGAAAATCGGATAAAAAATATTCCATAACGGCACAAGCGGAGAGCCTGCAGAGGCTTCATTGAGGAACATAAAGTTAGTGCCGAATATTTTGTTCACTATGTACATAGGCGGCACGAGAATTACAATGACTGCGATGGTCTTCCACATTCCTCTGTAATCGGTACGCACCTCTCCTGCCCTGTAAATCATAAGGAAATACCAGATAATATATGCGTGGAAGGCGAAGGAATGTATATTCATAAAGTTGAAAAACGGATATGCTGTCCAGTTACAGAAAAGTAAAGCTGAAACGGCGCCCGGCATAAATGCAAATGCTATCATCTGCTTTGTCACCTTCTGACGCTCAATAAAGGCATCTGCAGCGATAAAGAAAAGTGCCAGACCGCACAGGTGGAACGGCATATATTCCATTGTAAAATAGCCTGTAAAAGCTATCATAAGATCTCGTACAGCTTCGGTTATTGCCATAAAGAGCGCGAATATTCGTCTTACCGTTCTGCGTCTTTCCACACTTTGTATCTTATACCACGAGCTGATGAAAATGCCTGCGGCGACTATGAAGATAAGCCAGAGAATGTGCCCCATTGACCAGACTTCAAATCCGATATCAAGCCCCATAGCCTCAATGGCATGTTCATTGATGAAAAAATATTTCATAGTTAATGTCCTTTTGCGTTGGTTGTTATTTAATTATAACATAAACAGTATAATTATTCAAGAAATATGGGATTTTACAATAAAGGCACAGAAAAAGGCACCCCTTTCGGAGTGCCTTTTGTTTATTCATTTTTCCATTCAATGAGATGACCGCATTTCTGGCAATAGTCACCATAATTCTTATACAAATATCTTCCGCAATGTGGGCAGAACATATACTCATAGTGAAATATTTCAAGACCGACAATAGATGATATAAGGATTACTCCCATGAAAAATATGGAATATCCTTTATAAAATCCGCCTGTAAGCATCATAAGCAACCCCACTATGATAATGCACAGCTCAAGCCTCTTAAGCTTTTTATATGATAACTTCTTTGCTTAAATCTCCTCGCCAAACTGGATGATACTTGCAAAATCATGTGTATAGCGGTGCTTATCTTCAGGAGAAAGAGCAAGGAAGCGTTCAAACAGCTCGAGGCTGACGCGGCCTGCGTCAAAGAGGTATCTTGTATATTCATCCTGATCGAAGCCGAACTTCTTCTCAAGCTCTTCAATGCGCTTCATGCCGTAGTAATAACAGTTGAAGTAGCCCTGCATGCTTTCCTGTGCGCTGACCTGACCTCGTGCTGTTGCTCTGTCGAAGCCGAGTTCATTTACATAGAGATCAACTGCATCCTTGATTGGTCTGCCGAAATAACGGAGATACATTTCAGCCTTGATGCGGACGGAAGTATGGTGTCTTCTGTACGCAACGAACAATGGATAGAACTGGTCTTCTGCGAATACATATTCGAATACGCGTTCAGAGCGGTGCGCTGTGCCTTCTGTGATAGGAATGCTGCGTGCACCAATCTTGATAACTTCAGGAAGAGTATCCACAGTTGCGCGGATAAACTGAACATGGTGACCTGGATAGCTTTCGTGGATAGCCATCATCTTGATCCAGCCGTCTGTAACCGCTGTATAGTTGAAGTCGTTGACATAATATTCGCCGATGAGCGGACGTCTTATTGGGCAGCCTCCGCCGTAGCCACCCCAAGGATATGAATACTTGATCTGTTCAGGGATACCCTTAAGCTCACATGTTTCTTCAGGAAGCGGAACGATCTTACGTGCATTTTCAGCCGCTCTGTCAAGATATTCCTGAGCCTTCTTCATAAGGATGTCAGGATTTTCGAATGAGCCGGCATACTTGTTGAGGAGGTCATTTACCCCTGCCATTGTTGTAGGCTTTTCGTCAGGAATATCAAGCTTATTGACGATTTCAAAGACTTCTGCACGTGTCTTTTCAACTTCCTGTTCGTGCCATTCGATAAGTGTATCAAGGTTTACGCCAAGTTCGTTGTGGAGAAGGTCTCTGTAATAGCTTTCTTCAAACTTGATGGTATCTTCCTCTGTTGTTTCATTCTTGGCAACTACGCCCTTCTTTGTAAGGATTTCATTTGCCTCTGCCTTCCAGTTTTCAGCGCTCTTGAGAAGTGCATTGATGGAATCAACGAGCATCTGCTTCTTGTCTGCATTGAGCGCAGGGAATGTCTTGTCAAGCTCTGTAAGTTCGAACTTAAGAGTTCTGTCCATTGTGCCGATTGTGAAGATGCATTCCTGGAGATAGAGAGAAGAAACATCATTAAGCCATTCACGGATTCCTGCCCACACTTCTTCCGCCATATTATACTTTGCAATAAGAATATCAGCGCGTGTTTCGTCATCACGGCAGTCCTTGCGGCCATATGTCTGGAATGCATATGTAAAGTTGCTGATAGTCTTCATAGGACGGTCAAAATAGCCTTTTAAGCTGAGTTTCTGCGCCTGAAGGAAGTTTGATATCTGTTCCTTCATAATGGCAAAAACTTCGTCAGGAGCGCTCAGAAGTTCACATCTGAACATAAGTGCGTCCAATGTTTTGTACATACGTGCCTTGTTTTCTGCATTTGGTACAAAAATTACCTTTTCAAATGCTCTGCCTCCGCGAAGCTCATCATGGAACATTGCGCAGTCCTTATCCAAAAGTCTGTACTTATAAGTAAGCTCTTTCATAATTTCCTCCTGTGTAAGTAAAATCATTATAGCTTTAGTTTATCAAATTGTATTAAAAATTGCAAGAGTGAATATGAAGTTTTGTGGAAAATGATGGATGTATAGTTTAAAGGCAGCAATCCCTCCACCGCTGAGGTTGTCCCTCTCCCTTTAAGCAGGGGAGGCTTTTATGATGTATCTTCGATACATTGAATAAGACGGGAGGGCACAGAGACCCTCCCCTACATAATTTTATAAAATGCAAAAAAGGACCATCCTTGCGGATGGTCCTTGAATGATTGGCTTTATTTAGTTAAGCAAACCGGAATTATTCTTCGATACCGATAACAACGCCGGAACCAACTGTACGGCCACCTTCACGGATAGCGAAACGGAGACCGTTTTCGATAGCGATAGGTGTGATGAGTTCAACGTTCATGTCAACGTTATCACCAGGCATGCACATTTCTGTGCCTTCTGGAAGTGTGATAACACCTGTTACGTCTGTTGTTCTGAAGTAGAACTGTGGACGGTAGTTGTTGAAGAATGGTGTATGACGGCCGCCTTCATCCTTGGAGAGGACGTAAACCTGACCCTGGAAGGATGTGTGTGGCTTGATTGTGCCTGGCTTAGCAAGAACCTGGCCACAGTCGATGTCTGTTCTCTGGATACCACGGAGAAGAGCACCGATGTTGTCGCCTGCCTCAGCATAGTCGAGGAGCTTTCTGAACATCTCGATACCAGTAACAACTGTCTTTCTTGTCTCCTCACGGATACCAACGATCTCAACTTCGTCGGACATCTTGATCTGGCCACGCTCAACTCTACCAGTTGCAACAGTACCACGACCTGTGATTGTGAAGACGTCCTCAACAGGCATAAGGAATGGAAGATCAGCCATTCTGTCTGGTGTTGGGA
>JAZUBN010000098.1:0-5885 GCA_045638565.1 Oscillospiraceae bacterium
TCACCTGTGGTGACACCTTCCCCTCAAGGGGAAGGCTCTAAAGATGCCCCTGCAATATTATCCCCCACATCCCCTTGACACTTTTCATTTAATACTATACCATTATAATAGGTGAGTATGGGCTCACCGAAACTGACGAAAGGCAAACTCAGAAAAACTATGGTCTTCAGCTCGATTTTATTCATGTTCATATACCTGCCTTGTGTGCTTGGTATATACTATGCCTTGCCTAAGAAATTCCGCAACGGCGCACTTTTTCTCCTCAATCTCATATTCTATGGCTGGGGCGAGCCTGTATACATTACGATTATGCTGCTCTCGACAGTCATCGACTACACCCACGGTATTTTGGTCGAAAACAACCTCAGCAAAGGCAACGTCAAGCGTGCGAAACTCTGGGTTTCATCCTCGATTTTCTTCAATCTCCTGCTGCTGACCTTCTTCAAATACTTTGACTTTATCGTCGGCAACATTCTTGCCATCTTCCCATCCTTGCCAATCAAGCCTATGGGACTTCCGCTGCCTATCGGCATTTCATTCTATACATTCCAGACAATGTCCTATACCATCGACGTATTCCGCGGTGACGCCAAGGCACAGCGCAATATCTTTGCTTTTGGCTCATTCGTAACACTTTTCCCACAGCTCATCGCAGGTCCTATCATTAAATATAAGGATGTTGACGACCAGCTGACACACCGCACAGAATCTATGGAAAAGTTTGCCAGGGGTGTCGAGACATTTATGGCAGGTCTTTGCAAAAAGGCACTTCTCGCCAACAACATCGGCCCTCTCTGGGATTCCATTTATGCGACAGGCATGGCAGAGCAGTCTGTCCTCTCCCTGTGGCTCGGCATCATAGCATTCGTGCTTCAGCTTTATTTCGACTTCTCGGGCTATTCCGATATGGCTATCGGTCTCGGACGTATGCTCGGCTTTGAGTTTATGATAAACTTCAATTATCCCTTCATCTCCAAGAGCATCACAGAATTCTGGAGAAGATGGCACATCTCTCTCGGCTCATGGTTCAGAGAATATGTCTATATCCCATTGGGCGGCAACCGCTGCTCCAAGGCGCGAAACTTCTTCAACATCTTTGTTGTATGGGCGACAACAGGCATCTGGCACGGCGCAAGCTGGAACTTCCTTTTCTGGGGTCTCATCTTTGCAGTCCTGCTTATGCTTGAAAAGGGCTTCCTGCTGAAAAAGCTGCAGAAAATGCCGTCCATTGCCGCTCACGCATACACATTATTCTTCGTGCTTCTCTCCTTTGTATTCTTCGCCATCGAAGATATGAGCTCGGCTCTGGCATATCTTGCAGGTATGTTCGGTCTCAACAGCCTGCCGCTTGTAAATGCCGACTTCCTCTATAACATCCGCAACTATGGCGCTCTGCTTGTGATTCTCTTTATCGGCGCAACACCTTTTGCCAAGAATACATTCAATAAGCTTCGCGAAAACAAGGGCGAATGGCTCGTGCCTGTGCTGTGCGCTATAGGTCTTATCATTTCGACAGCATATCTTGTCGACGCAAGCTATAACCCATTCCTTTATTTCCGTTTCTAAGAGGTGAAATATGAAAAACTACAATAAAATCACAACTTTCACCTTTGTCGGCTTTATCGCCATTTTCGCTCTGCTTCTCATTATTATGCCGAAGGCAGAGTTTTCCGAAATGGAAAACAGAAATCTTGCCCAGATGCCGAAATTCACTCTTGAGCGTCTTTTCAACGGCAAGTTTACTGCCGAATTTGAAGAATATGTCACCGACCAGTTTGCTTTCCGCGATACTTGGGTGGGTATGAAATATTTCTTCGAAAAGGCACTTCTCAAGACAGAAAACAACGGTATTTACTTTGCCGAAGACGGATATCTTATGACGAAATTTGTAAAGCCTGACGACAGCCGCCTCGATATCAACTATGGCGCAGTGGATAAGCTTTCCGATTCCCTCGATATCCCTGTCCGTTTCTCCCTTATTCCGATGTCAAGCTATGTCCACGCAGACAAGCTTCCAAGTAATGCAAATCCATATGACCAGCAGATTCTTCTTGACAGAGCGGCACAGATGGAGGAATATTTCGACCTGAGCCAGTCTCTCCTTGCCCACAAGGATGAATATATCTATTACCGCACAGACCATCACTGGACAAGTGACGGGGCATATTATGCCTATAAAAAAATCTGCGAAGAATTGGGCATGACACCTGTCGAAAGACAGCTCCGCAAGGAATATTCTGATTTTTACGGCACACTTTATTCCAACGCAGGTGCTCGAATGATTGAGGCTGATACAGTCGCAACATATATGCTTCCTCAGCTTGAGGTAACAGACGAAAACGGTCAGAGCAGGGAAGTTTATGACGAGTCTTTTGCCGACAAGAAGGATAAATATTCGGTATTTTTCGGCGGAAATCCTCCGCTTGTTGTCCTTGACAATACAGAAATCAATGATGGCGAAAAGCTTCTGCTCATCAAGGATTCCTATTCCAACTCCCTTGCGCCATATCTCACACATAATTTTGACGAAGTGCATATGTGGGATTTGCGCGCAAACAAGACAAGCCTTTCCCAGTATATTGCCGAAAACGGCATTACACAGGTGCTTGTGCTTTACTCGACGGAAAATTTTGCATCAGACACAAATATCATGTTTATGAGTAAGTAATAAGCTTTCGCACATAATATGTTTGTGCTTGAAACAAGCACTAAAAACTCGTAAAGGGGCGAGCGTTTTTGAAAGCGAGAAATGCTTTGATGATGACTTTGGGCATCGGCGCTTTAGGTGCTGCGGCTTATGCAGGGTCAAAAATGAACAAAAACGGCACAATGCCTGTGAAGGCGAAATTGAAAGAAGCGGCAGATAAGTTTATGCCGTAGATAACTAAAAGGGAAAAAGCTTCCACAACCTGTGGAAGCTTTTTTAATGTTTGAAATAATGCGGTGCGTCGAGGACGCCGCACCCTACAAAGATTTTGCGTAGGGGCGAGCATTGCTCGTCCGCTCAAGAAAAAGCCACCCTTTTCAGAGTGGCTTTGATTTTTATAAATTAGTCGTTCCAGAGAGCAGCATCGCCGATGAATGCGCCCTTGGAATATGTATTGGCTTTGTGCCACTGTCCCTGTACAGGATTTTCGTCTCTTGCTTCAATCCTGATTTCAAGCTTATATGCATCTGTTACATCGATTTCAAATTCTTCAGGTGTATGACCCTGCATAATAGGTTCAGACTGATATGCAAGCTTGCCATCAACATAAATGCTGTAGCGATTGCTCTGGAAAGTATCATTTTTATGACCTTCGCAGAGATAGAATGTGCCTGTGAAACGTGTGTATTCGCCGTTGAGAAGATATGTAGTTTCTTCTGTAGCAAACTTCATATAGCTATCAAACTTTTCACCATTATTTGTTGTAAGATATGATTCATGCATATCTCTGTTTGCAATAGCCTGACCTGAGAATGTATTCATATCCTTGAGCCACATAGCCGGCTGGTTATACACAGGGTCATTGCCGAGAACAACTGTCTGTGTTGCGCCGTCCCATGTTACGTTAAGACCGAGAGCAGAGCTGATTGCACGGATTGGGAGATATGTTGTGCCGTCGATTGCAAATGGCTCTACAACATTGCCGTTTACATCCTTTGGAATGAGTTCTTCGCCATTGAGACGAATCTTGATGTTGTTGTAGTAAAGCTGTGCTGCCTTCATTGTGGATGCAACTGCAGGAGCTGCTGTTGACATTACGATAGCCATAACGAGCATACCGAGAATAAAGGACTTGATGTTGAGTTTCTTCATAAGAGTCTCTCCTTTTGTTTTGATAATTCAATTATAAAAGGAAAAAACTGTCCTGTCAACATCCCACATAAAAAGCCACCCTTTTCAGAGTGGCTTTTTACAATTACATATTGCTCAGGAACATCCATGCGCCGGCGCAGCCGATAACTGCATAGACGATTTTCTTAAGCTTTTCACCGTCGATTTTCTTGAGAAGTTTACTGCCCACGATGATACCAAGCTGCATACCGACAAAGCCGATAACCCAGAATGGAATAACTTCCGCCGTGATAATGCCCTTGAAAATACGCACGAGGGCGTTATAAATACCTGTCATAAGGAAGAAGGTCTGTAGTGTACCCAGATATTCCTCTTTGGATTTTGTGATGGCGAGGAAATAGATTACCATAGGAGGTCCGCCGATGGAGAAAAGGCCCGACAGAATACCCGACATTGTGGATACGATAAAGGCTGTGCCCACATTAGGCTTGATTTTGATTTTTCCGCCAAAGAATGCAAAGTAAATTGCAAGTACAATAAGGAAAAGTCCGAGATAGCTTTTGAGCCAGTCGGCTTCAAGAGTTGTAGAAAGATTTATCGCCAGCGTACTTGCCATCATATAGAATACGATTGGCACAGGGAGATATTTCCACTTGATATACTTTCTGTAGCGGATGACGATGCCAAGCATACCTACGATGGCGATTATGCTGGAAAGACCTACGCCAAAAAGATATGGCAGAATGGATGGGAATATGGTCATTACGAAAACGCCGAAACCGAAGCCGGAAACGCCCTGGATAAGACCGCCGATTATCGACACAAGCCCTACAATAAGCAGGGTGACCGGTGTTGAGAATATCATAAAAATGCCTCCGTAAGAATAGTGCAGTACCATTATAATATAAAAGGAATTATATGGCAAGGAAATGTTTTGTCATCAGCTCCGATTATTTTCAACAATTTTCAACTTGATATTGCCAAAGGCGGCAAATGGTACTATAATTATTGTAACAACATTTTTCATAGGAGATACCATTATGAAAACTCTCTATTTCAACGGCAATATATACACAGGCGATGGCTTTACCCATTCGCTTCTCGTGGAAAACGGCGTTATTCTCGCTGTAGGTGATGCAGCGGCTATGCGTGCAAACGGCGCAAACGCTTTTGACCTTGAAGGCAAGACTGTCATCCCTGGTCTCAACGACAGCCATATGCACCTTTACGGTGTTGGCACAAACATCATGTCTGTGCAGATGCTCGGCTCTGTCAGCCCTGAGGATGTTATCGAAAGAGCTAAAAAGTTCATCGAAACAAACAACGTTCCTGAAGGCACATACGTAACAGGCCGCGGCTGGAATCAGGACTATTTCAAGGGCGAACAGCGCCTTCTCACACGTTATGATCTGGACAAGATCTCCACAAAGCACCCTATCGTTTTCCGCAGAGCCTGCGGTCATATGCTCGTCTGCAACAGCCTCGCTCTGGAACTTTCAGGCGTAAATAAAGACACAGTTGCCTGCCCTGGCGGCGCTATCGACAAGGATGCAAACGGCGAGCCAACAGGTATTTTCCGCGAACACGCAATGGGTATGATCGAGCAGTTCATCCCTGCAAAGACTGTGGATGAAATGGCTGAAATCATCGCAAAGGCTCAGGAATACGCAGCTTCCTACGGCATCACTTCCATTCAGACAAACGACATCAACGACGGCAATTTCATGATGATGGATGCCGCTTACAAGAAGGTTGTAGCTGACGGCAAGGCAAAGTGCCGCATAACTCAGCAGAGCTGCTTTAACACTCTCATTGGCTTCAAGGAATATCTCGAAGCCGGTTTCCGTATGGGTAACGGAAACTCTCCGTATAGAATTGGTCCATTAAAACTCTTTGTAGACGGTTCTCTCGGCGCACGTACAGCTTTAATGCGTAAGCCTTATGCTGATGACCCTTCCACACAGGGTATCGAATGTATGAGCCAGGAAACTCTCAACGAGTTTGTACGCATCGCAACAGAGCATAAGATGCAGGTCATCACACACGCTATCGGCGACAAGGCTATCGAAATGGTGCTTGATGCCATCGAAAAGGAAGGCGGAGAAGG
>JAZUBN010000099.1:0-3555 GCA_045638565.1 Oscillospiraceae bacterium
CTCTCGGCTCCCTCAGAGAGCCACCCCAAACAGCAGGCTGTTCGGGGACCCCGGCGGGAGCTGGCAAAACCGCAGGTTTTGACTGAGGGAGTGAATTTTCTATCCAATGTGATTTATCACACCGCAATTATTCACTTTTCATTTTTCACTATTCATTTATTTATGCGGACGAGCAATGCTCGCCCCTACGATTTCGGGACGTTGTAAACACCGTCCCCTACTTTCCTTCCACCATTTCTCTTATGCGTTTTTTCTGCATTTTCATCATATGCTTCCAGCTGACGAAACCATAGATATCGTTGACTAAAAATACGATGAAGCAGACGGCCATCGGAATATATCCCCGATTTGTGATACTTGCCATAAGCCACATCACTATGAGCACCACATCATTCGATGCATAGGCAAGTGCGTAATATGGCGAGCGGAGGACTGAGAGACCTGCGGCAAAAAAGCTTGTTGCGACAGAAATCGTACTCATGATGAGATTTGCCGTATTGAAATATTTCAGTACGAGGTAGAATACCCCGGTGACTATGACTGTAAGTATGCCAAGTCCTGTGATTTTTGCCGTTGTCAGCTTTGCGACAGCAACCTGGGATTTGCCCTTTTCAAAGGGATGACGTATCCATTCAACAGCGGCTATGGCGGCTGTCGGCGCTGTCATACCGACATAAGTCAGCATTTCGCCGTAATATGCGAAGCCAAAGGATATATAGCCATAGATAAGGCTGAAAATTATCATTAAAATCTGCCCGATGACCTCTCCCCTTGCGATGAAAATCAGCGAGGTCACGCCGATGAGGGAGGCTATGAGAGTGAGAGGATTTTTGTCTGTGCCGAAGAAAAAGCTGACCGAGATAATCAGCACGGAGCACAGCCACAGGGTTTTTTCGAATTTTGTCAGTTTCATTGTGATTCCTTTTCCCGAAATATGAAAACAGCACCCACACGCTCATCTTCAAAGACCTAACGATGAACATATGAATGCTTCCATTCGCTGCCCGGTGGCAGCAATTTATTATGCTTTACAATATAATCATATCACTTTTCGTGAAAAAATCAATAGTCTATTTTCAATTTCATCCCGTTATGCTATAATTATTATAAACACAATCCAAAAGGGAGGCTTATTATGCACCAGACAGGTCAGATGTACCGTCCGCCTTCAGAGGCCGACACTCCTATGCTGCAGGTGACTGCCGGCTGTTCACACAACGGCTGTGCTTTCTGCACAATGTACCGCGGCACAGCTTTTGCCGTATCGCCAGAACATGAAATTATCGAAGATTTGCGCGAAATCGCCGCCGTTTCCCCCGATGCAGACCGCATCTATCTTCTCAACGGCGATCCTTTCATTCTTTCGGCTGAAAAACTGCTTCGCATAGCCCAGCTTATACACGAGCATCTTCCGAAGGTCAATACCATCACCTGCTACTGCTCGATACGTGATATTATGGGCAAGAGTGAAGATGAGCTTATTGCCTTGCGCAAGGCGGGCTACAACGAGCTTTATGTAGGGCTTGAAACGGCATACGAGCCTGCCCAGAAATACATCACAAAGGGGCATACGCTCACCGAGGCTGCCGACTGTCTCGACCGCATTATTGCGGCAGGCATTGACTATTACGCTATGCTGATGTGCGGTATTGCAGGCAAGGGCGAAGGTGTAAATAATGCCAAGGCGACGGCCGCTTTCCTCAATGCCCACAAGCCGAAGGCTGTTTCCTACACAACGACTGCCGCTTCAAAGGGCGCGCCGCTTTATGATATGCTGCAGAGCGGCGAGTTTATTGAAAGCACCGAGCTTGAAAATGTCACCGAAATGCTGACTCTGCTGGAAAATCTCCAGATGGACGATGACTGCCGTTTTTCAACGACACATCCGCTCAATTCTGTTTCTGTCAGCGGATTTTTCCGTGATAAGAATAAGCTTATCGAGGATTTCAAGGCAGGAATGGCGGAATATTCCGATGATGAACTGAATACTGTGCTCAGAAGAAGCTCGATATAGAAAAAAGCCTCCACATAGTGGGGGCTTTTTGTGTGTAAATAATTGCAGGAGAATTGGATGGACTACGGGACGTTATAAATGCCGTCCCCTACGTTTGCGGACGAGCGATGCTCGCCCCTACAACATTTCTCGCCTCCCTTGTGTAAAGGGAGGTGTCTGCCCTCAGGCAGACGGAGGGATTGTCCCCTATCCAATGTGGCCTCGTCACACCTCAATTCTTCACTTTTCATTTTTCACTATTCATTTATTGCGGCGGAATGTCGAGGGCGCCATTCCCTACAATGCGGGACGTCATGAATGCCGTCCCCTTCACCTTAAAACACCAGCTGCACCAGAAGCATATACACGGCTGTGCCGCCGGCTATCGAGATTAACATCTGTCTTTTCCAGAGATGGAGAGCTGTTGTTGCCGCTATTCCGATTATTTCAGGAATGCCGAATGGCATACTTATGAAATTGACACCTTTAAGGCAGTAAACCACAAGCATTGCGAAGACTGCGCCCGGCAGATATTTGCCGAGATACTGTATAAACTTCGGCGTTTCCTGCCCCTCCTTGAAGATGAGAAACGGCAGGGCACGTGTGATGACTGTGCCTAAGATTACCATTGAAATGGTGATTATATGCTGAGTTACCGTCATTTATGCCCCCTCCTTTCTGCTTCTGATAAGGGTGAGAAATACTAAAATACCCATCATTGACGGGATTATAAAGTTATCCTTGCCGAATGCCATAAGGCAGAGTGCCGAGATGACAAAGCCCATTATTGCGCTTGTGTGATCCTTGTCCTTGAGCCATTGTTCGAGGAAAATGACGACAAACATTGCTGTCAGCACAAAATCCAGCCCTTCGGTATTGAATGTTATAAGCGAGCCGAAAAGTCCGCCCAAAGTCGAGCCGATAAACCAGTAGGAATGGTTTAAGAGGGTGACAAAAAACATAAACCAGCCTTTGTCCACATCCTCGGGGATGTCGGCGGTGTAGTTTATCGAAAAGCTTTCGTCGCACATACCGAAGACGAGGTAAAGCTTTTTCCAGCCCATATTTTTGTATTTATCAAGCATTGAGATGCCGTAAAACAGATGGCGCGCGTTAATCATCAGCGTCATTGTGAGAGCCTGCAACGGATTGAATGCGCCGAGCAGCATATTGACGGTGACGAATTCTATCGAGCCTGCGAAGATGGTCAGGCTCATAAGGCATGGATACCATGCGGAAAAGCCCGATGTGCGCATAAAAATGCCGTATGTCATGCCGAGAAAACAGAAGCCCATGAAAATGGGGAGGGTGTGCGGCAGGGCTGTTTTGAAAGCTTTGAGTTTTGTGTTCATATTGGTGTTCCTTTCGGAAAATGAATTGACCTTGTCATGAATTGCGTAAACGCATGAATTGTTTGCAGGCAAACATTGTGATGTGCTTCGCACGAATTTAATAATACGGGAGCGGCAAGCAGCTCCCCTACATATTCTTCTTTCGGGACGTCATAAATGCCGTCCCCTACAAATACCAATGCCTCCCCTGTGCAAGGGGAGGTGTCTGCC
>JAZUBN010000100.1:0-2015 GCA_045638565.1 Oscillospiraceae bacterium
ATCCTGCTTCGTGCCGATATGGATGCATTGCCTGTGAAGGAGCAATCAGGGGTGAGTTTCGCCGCCGAAAACAATGCCCACACCTGCGGACACGACCTGCACGCCGCTATGCTGCTTTCAACGGCAAAGCTGCTCAAAGAGGATGAAAATACTCTTAACGGCTGTGTAAAGCTGATGTTTCAGCCTGCAGAGGAGACACTTGAAGGTGCGCGCAATATGACGGATAATGGCATACTGACCGACCCTGCACCTCAGGCAGCACTCGCCTTTCACGTAGGAGCAGGAAAGATGCCGCCGGGTGCGTATATGTACAACGACAGTGGCACGATGATGTTTTCGTCCGATGGATTCAGAATAAAAATAAAGGGCAGAGGGGCTCACGGTGCCTATCCTCACCATTCTGTCGACCCTGTCAATATTGCTGTTCATATTTATCTTGCGCTTGAAGCTATTATTGCCCGTGAGGCAACCCCCGACAAAGCCTGTATTATAACTGTCGGCTCATTCAATGCCGGCTCAGTGGCAAATATAATCCCAGAAACTGCTGAATTGTGCGGCACAATCCGTACAAATGATGTGGAAAGCCGTAAAATGCTGGTAAAAAGAATGAAGGAGACGGCGATAAAAACTGCTGAAGTCTATGGGGGAAGTGCCGATGTGGAAATGACAAGCGAAGTGCCGCCGCTCATCTGCAATGGTGACCTTGTAAGAGAAATGGCAGAATATATCGATGAGCTTGACTTCCCGGGCAAAATGGCACACAAGGGCATCTCGTCAAGTGCATCGGAGGATTTTGCCATCATAGCAGAAAAGATTCCGTCGGCATATTTTTATCTGTCAGCAGGCTTTTCAGATGAAAGAGGAGATGCCCCTGCCCATAACCCGAGGGTACTTTTTGATGAAAATGTACTGCCTATTGGTGTCGCAGCCTACGCACACTGCGCTGAAAGATGGCTTGAAAATGATGAGTTGGGACAGCCCGACTAAACAAAAAGACCGCCCGAAAGGACGGTCTTGATTTTTATCTGATTGTCACTCCTGCGATAAGCATCTGCCTGAACTTTGGAATGAGACCTTTTGTAAGCCAGTCGAAGCTGAAAGGCTGGATTTTGCTTGTGATGATATAGCCGCCTGTGTTGTCTGACGAAGCCGAAACAATGGAATCATCTTTAAGGGGAATAGAAGCCATTCTGGCGATTTTATAAAGTGAGCCGTCTTGTGCTGCTTTATAAAGAGGAGCATCGCTTAAAGCCGCTATATACTCTTCAAGACACCAGTTCTTTTCATACATGATCTGTGCGTGCGGTGTGCCGACATAACGGAAATGCCAGCCTTCAGGACCAATCATAGTATATTCAGACTTTTCTTCGGTATATCTTAAAATATAGCCGAAACGCCATGAATTGTCACGAAGCCACTTGCCCTGCTCGGTCTGTGCAAAGGCAGAAGTGAGAGTGCCGTCCATGGAAACATCCATCGCAAGCCCTGTCTGATGCTCACTTGTGCCGGGCGGAGCGGAAAAATACGATACTTCACGGTATGCATCCTCGTATGAATAACCCTGCTCCAGCTTTTTGTTCATACGGATATTGAAGGTGGAGTTCTGTCTGTTGTACGAACGATAACCGCTGACAAGCACGGGGCGCTTGCCTGTTTCAGCCTTGCAGGCATCAAGCATTGCCACCATCATTTCAGCAGCCGCACTTCTCATGCGATATTCTTCGTGCCCGAGGGAAACAAGATCATCAGGCTTGTGACTTTTATCCACAGGGTAATTCTTGTTGACTAAAAGCAAAAATCCCGAATCTTCCACAAGCTCACCTGCCTGCGCAGGCAAAAGGGAAAAAGATATTAAAAATATAATCAGAAATGAAATTATACGCTTCATAAAGCCCTCCGTGGGGTACACGATATGGTAGAATACATATATTCTACCAAAACGAAAGCAAAATTGCAACAAAAAAGGATGTTCTTACGAACATCCTCCTGGTGACTCATCGGAGATTCGAACTCCG
>JAZUBN010000101.1:0-4074 GCA_045638565.1 Oscillospiraceae bacterium
GTGGATCTGGCGACGATCCAGAGCATCGTAGGCCATGCGGATATCGACATGACCCAGCATTACCTGCATGTGCAGAAGAACATTCGCCTGCAGGCCGTGCAGAAGTTCAGCGATGCCTTCTCACCGGAAGAACCGGATCCGAAAACACCGGACCGGGCCGCGAGAAAAATCCTCTCTTTCCCCCGTGTGGGATAAGGGCTCAAAACAGGATGGATCATCTGGACAAAGTCCGTTTGTGTGCAGGTTAGAGGCGCAGAGTGCCGCGGCATCAGTACTGAAAAATACCGTCAAAAAGCCAAAAGCCCTGAAACCAGCTGATTTCAAGGCTTTTGGCGGGCGCCCTATTTGCAAAAAATCAACCGCGAACCTCTCGAGGGCCAAGAGCCCCCTAAATGCCATATTTCTATTGTTTATATATCATACAATTTAAAATTCAAATTTTCAAACATGTTAATCTATTATACTATACAACACATTGTCAGCATCTCTCCAAAATTGACACTGTTTCTCTCTTGTGCTACAATAAAGTTATCAAACCAAGGAGATTTTGTTATGGCTGATATGCTTTTTAAGACGAGGGGTAATGCTTCGCCAAGTGGCAAGGCGAGGGTTTATTTTACTTGTCATCCTGATGATTTTGACCGATATTTTGAACAGGTCTGCGAATATATTTTCAAATCCCACGACTGCGCTGTGTATTATTCGGACGATATGGCGTCCGCTATGGATGAAACCGACCTTGAAAGCTGCAACCTTTTCGTTGCGCCCGTTACTTTCAAGCTGCTTTCGACAGAAAACCGTGCGATGGACGATGTCAGATTCGCTATGGACAAGCACATTCCTGTCCTTCCGCTTATGATGGAAAGCGGTATCGATTCCATCTATTCCCGTCCTGACAAGTTTGGCGAATTGCAGTATCTTTCGCCACTCAGCACGGATACAACCGAGGTTTCATTTGATGAAAAGCTGAAAAAATACTTGGAATCGGTGCTCGTTTCCGATGAGATGGCAAAGCGTGTGCGCGCGGCATTTGATGCCTATATCTTCTTAAGTTATCGCAAAAAGGACCGCAAATATGCAAATCAGCTTATGCGAATCATTCACGACAAGCCTGAATGTCGTGATATTGCAATATGGTACGATGAGTTTCTCACACCGGGCGAAAGTTTCCGTGAAAACATTGATAAAATCCTTGCCGACAGCAAACTTTTTACTCTGCTCGTAACTCCGAATCTTCTCGAAGACCACAACTTCGTTATGGACAACGAATATCCTGCGGCAGTCAAGTCGGGCATTGGTATTCTCCCTGCCGAAATGGAGGAAACTGACCATAATACCCTTGCTGAAAAGTACGCAAATCTCCCTGAAATCACAAATCCATACGACGATGATGCTTTCCGTAACCGCCTTGTCAATACACTCTCCAATCTTGCTGTAAAATCCAACGATGCTGACCCCGAGCATAATTTCCTTATCGGTCTCGCCTACCTTGACGGCATCGATGTGGAAGTAAACCGCGAAAGAGCCCTCCAGCTTATCACAAAAGCCGCCGATGCCGAATTGCCTGAAGCAATGAAAAAGTTGTATGATATGTATTTTAGCGGCAAGGGTGTTGCAATAAACTATCACAAAGCTCTTGAACTTGCTCAGACAATCACAAAGTATTACCTTGATAATTACGGCGATGAACACGCTGATTATATGGTGTATCTCAACAATATCGGTATTTGCAGCCTATATGACGGCAACTATGAAACGGCTATCGAAGTTACCGAAAAGGCTTATGAAGTTTCGTTGAAATATATGGGTGAAGACCATCCTGCCGTCATCACTGCCGCTGCCAACCTCTCCTTTATGCACTACAGAAACAAGAATATCAACAAAGCTGTAGAGCTTATCGAAAAGACCTACAAAATAGCTGTGAAGCATCTTGGAGAAGAACATCCTGTCACCATCAATCTTATAAGCGGTCTTGCCATTATTTATCACGGGTCCGGAAACTATATCAAAGGACTTGAGTACGGCGAAAAGGCTCATGCTATGAGCCTTAGAACATATGGCGAGGAACATCCTAACACTCTTCTTACCATGAGCAATCTGGCATCATACCATGGCTCTCTTAAAAATCTCCACAAGGAGTATGATCTCTTAAACGAGGTTTATCGTCTCAGATTAAAAGTGCTCGGTGAGAATCACCCCAACACGGCCGCTTCAATATATAATCTCGCATTGTATTACGGTAATAATGGTAATTATCAGCAAGCACTTGAAATGGCTGAAAAGGCCTATAATATCAGACTGAATATATTTGGCGAAAAGCATCCTGACACCATAAACACTCTTCATAATATCTCCATACTTCACAAAAATCTCGGCAATCTCCCGCTTTCCATTGAACTTATAGAAAAGGCATATCGACAGGCTGCTGAGGTTCTGGGTGAAAATAATTCAATCACTATCAATATCATAAAATCGCTGGGGTTTAGTTACAACAGTGCTGACAACCACATCAAAGCTCTGTATTTCAGCGAGAAATTGTACAATATACTTCTTAGGAAATATGGTGAAAATCACCCTGATACCATTAAGGCAAAAGTCCGTTTTGACAATTGTTCGGATGTTCTTGAAAAGCTCAATACCAAAAACAAAAATATCTTCCGCAGAGCTCTCACTTCAGTTGCCAAAGGAGCTGAATATACTCGTTCGCTTGTTTCACTTTTCAGTCTTCAGAAAAAGCTTAAAAAGAATACATCCTCTGAAGAAAATATCGTAATGTGTCAGCGCGCTTATGATATTTCGATGAAATTATTTGGCGAAAACCACACTACTACGGTAAATATACTTCACTCTCTTGCCATAGCTTACAGAGACAACGGCAACATCGTTAAAGCTATTGAGACAGGCGAGCAGGCTTACACTCTTTCCCTTAACGTCAATGGCGCGAAGCACGAAGAAACTCTTGAAATCCTTGATGAGCTTGCTTCCGATTGCTATGACAACAAAAGTTATGGCAAAGCTTCGCTTTTCTATGAAGAGTTGTACACCTTCTATCGTGATGACCGCGGTCCCGAAAATGATGATACTCTGGCATCGCTGAACAATGTGGCATTGAGCTGCAAATATGCTGATATGTTCGATAAGGCACTGATTTTTTATGAAACTCTCTATTATCTGCGCAAAAAACTTGTTGGTGAACACCACGAAGATACCCTTTCAGCCTTTGCAGACCTTGCTTCTATCTGCGAAAAGCTGGGTAATTATGAAAAAGCCTTACCGATGTACGAAAAACTTTATCAGCATTATCTCGAAGTGTCTGGCGCTTCATCAGGGGACAGCCTCTGGGCACTCAACAAGCTGGCTTCTGTCAACTATGATATTGAACGTTTTGAAATTGCAACAGAACTCTATGATAAACTCTATACTTTACGCTGCAGTACACTCGGTGAAGAAGACAGCAAAACTATAACTGCCCTTCACAATTTAGCTTCATCGCATACAAAGCTTAGCAATTTCAATAAAGCTATTGTGTTATGGGAGAAGGTTATTTCCTTACGTGCAAAAGTTTGTGGTGAAAATGATGCAAGCACTGTCAGAACAATAATCCGTCTTGGTGATGCATATCATAAGGCAGGCAACATTCCAAAGGCTGTGGAGTGTCTTGAAAAAGCTTATAATATAAGACTTGAAACTCTCGGTGCAGACTACGAGGACACTATAGCAGTAAAAAAGCTGCTTGATGAAATTAAATAACACGGCAAAATCCGCATCTGTAAATAAAAGAACCATAACTATTCATTCCAGAATAGCTATGGTTCTTAATTTATTATGCTTTTGTATCAAACAGAACGGAAATTGTAGTTCCCTTATTCAGTTCGCTTTCCACAGCGATTTTGCCATGGTGATACTGAACGGCATGCTTCACGATTGACAGACCAAGACCGGTGCCACCGGACTGCTTGGAATGGCTCTTGTCCACACGATAGAATCGTTCAAACACCTTGTCCTGATGTTCAGGAGCAATGCCGATGCCTGTATCCTGTACGCTGATCTTTACAGCACCCTGCTGCTCGGCAA
>JAZUBN010000102.1:0-4544 GCA_045638565.1 Oscillospiraceae bacterium
CATCGAAAATCTTTCTGATGCCCGGAACCAGCACCAGCATACCCACAAGACCATAAACAACGGAAAGGATGCCGGCAAGCAGGTTGACCGCAGACTGCATAACAGATTTCACTTTCGGACCTGCCAATTTGGACAGATACACCGCAGTCATAAATCCGACAGGAACGCCGATCAGGATAGCACCTGCTGTGCCGTAGATGCTTGTCAGAATAAAAGGAAGAATTCCGTATTTAGGTTCGGATGCTGTGGATGCCCATTCCTTGCCGAATATGAAGTCGATGAAACCTATTTCTCTTATGGCAGGTATGCCTGAAATGACAAGATAAACTGTGATAAGCAGAACACAGCCAACCGTGATAAGGCCGAGAAGCAAAAATAATCCATGGATTATATGCTCCATAGTCTGTGTTCTGTTTCTGCGTTTCCACTCATACTTGCTGCCTATTTCGGTGCCGATATCTTGCATTATTTTATTGCTTTTTGTGATTTTTTGAGTTGTCATAATTAGTCCTCGCAGAAAAACATGCGGCGGCCATCGTAAAATGACCGTCGCTGCTGTATGATTTACTGGTTTGCGGAAACAACACCTGCTGCAGAGATTATTTCGTTTGCATCAGCAGATGTGATGTAATCGAAGAACATCTGAGCTGCTTCGCTGAGCTTTGCATCTGTCTTTGTCACCAGCACGAACGGACGCTGTACAACATAGCTGCCATCCTTGATTGTTTCTTCAGTTGGAGCAACACCATCAATAGTAAGAGCCTTTACGCTATCCTTTACAGAAGCAACGGAAGCATAACCGATTGCACCGGGATTCTGGGAAACTGTAGTGATAACGTCACCTGTGGATGTCAATTCCTGACGATATTTGCAAGCATCTTCTGTATCTGTGATGGACTCAAAACCATCTCGTGTACCGGAGCCTGCTTCGCGGCCGATAAGAACAATCTCAACATCGTTACCGCCAACCTCAGACCAGTTAGTGATTTCACCAGTGTAAATCTTAGCGATAGTTTCAACGCTGAGATCAGCAACAGGGTTCTCAGGGTTTACAATAATTGCGATACCATCGTAAGCAAGAACAGTACCTGTCAGGCCAGCTTCCTTTTCTTCGTCCTTCAAATCACGAGAGGAAAGACCAATGTCGCAGCGGCCTTCCTGAACAGCCTTGATACCGGAGCCGGAACCGGTAGGATTGTAAGTAAAGCTGATGTCTGTGTCATTCTGGAATGCTTCGCCCAAAGCGCCAATCACCTTTTCCATAGATGTGGAACCATCTGTAGCAACAGAGCCTGTAATCTTGCTGCTGCAGCCTGCAAGCATTGAGAGAGCCAAAACTGTGACCATCATAATAGCAATAATCTTCTTCATTTCAATGTCTCCTTCTAGAAAACTTTTTTGTTTGTATTTCCTTATTACAGTTATCATTTTAGAGTTCCTATGTGAAATCAAAAATACAAGAAATGTGAAATTTAGGTAAAATCGTAAGAAATGCATAAAATGCTTATAGCGTTGCTCGAATACTATCCCGAACGCGACCACGGCATAATCGCCGACCGCGTAATTGAAACTGTTATGATAAGACAGAAATCGATATAGAAAAAGCACCCTGATGGGTGCTTTTCGTTTTGTAAAATTGACACTTTTATGGTGTTGTGCTACAATTTAGATATCAACTTCAAGGAGATTTTGTTATGGCTGATATGCTTTTTAAGACGAGGGGTAATGCTTCGCCAAGTGGCAAGGCGAGGGTTTATTTCTGCTGTCATCCTGATGATTTTGACCGATATTTTGAATCGGTCTGTGAATATATTTTCAACTCCCACGACTGCGCTGTATATTATTCGGACGATATGGAGTCCGCTATGGATGAAACCGACCTTGAAAGCTGCAACCTTTTCGTTGCGCCTGTGACTTTCAAGCTTTTGTCGACACCTAATCGTGCGATGGACGATGTCAGATTTGCGATGGACAAGCACATTCCTGTCCTTCCGCTTATGATGGAATCGGGCATTGATATGCTCTATTCCCGCCCCGATAAGTTTGGCGAATTGCAGTATCTTTCGCCACTCAGCACGGATACAACAGAGGTGTCTTTTGAGGAAAAGCTGAAAAAATACCTTGAATCGGTGCTTGTTTCCGATGAAATGGCAAAGCGTGTGCGCGCGGCATTTGATGCTTATATTTTCCTTAGCTATCGCAAAAAGGACCGCAAATATGCAAATCAGCTTATGCGAATCATCCACGACAAGCCTGAATGTCGTGATATTGCAATCTGGTACGATGAATTTCTCACACCGGGCGAAAGCTTCCGTGAAAATATCGATAAAATCCTTGCCGACAGCAAGCTTTTTACTCTGCTCGTAACGCCAAATCTTCTCGAAGACCACAACTTCGTTATGGATAATGAATACCCTGCGGCAGTCAAATCGGGCATCGGCATTCTTCCAGCCGAAATGGAGGATACCGACAAGTCTGTCCTTGCTGAAAAGTATACAAATCTCCCTGAAATCGCAAATCCTTATGATGATGAGGCTTTCCGAAACCGTCTTGCCGAAACTCTCACAAGTATTGCCATAAAGTCCAATGACAACGACCCCGAGCATAACTTCCTTATCGGTCTCGCCTATCTCGACGGCATCGATGTGGAAGTAAACCGCGAAAGAGCCCTCCAGCTTATCACAAAAGCCGCCGAAGCAGAGCTTCCTGAAGCAATGGAAAAGCTTTACGATATGAACTTAAATGGTATTGGCGTTAAACTCGACTATTACAAGGCTACCGAATGGGCTGAAAAGCTTATGAACTATCATGTCGAAAAAATCGGTATAGTAAACAGAGCAACTATTGCTTCGATAAAAAACGTAGCTTTATGTTATAATAATATTGGTAAAGTTTCTGAGTCAGTTAAGTTAAGTGAAAAAGCTTACCACTTCAGCCGTAAGGTTTTTGGCGATTCCGCTCCCGATACTCTCAACTCATTAAGTGCATTGGCTATTTCCAATCAATCAATTGGTAATTATCTGAAAGCCATAGAATTAGGTAAAAAAGCCTATCAGCTCAGTACCAGGTTCTTGGGCGAGACACATCCTACTACCTTGGCATCATTATCACTTTTAGTTACGTTTTACTCTTTAAATAACAATCATTCTGTAGCTATCGAATTAGGTGAAAAGGCTTACCATCTCAATGCTCAGGTTTTGGGTGAGACGCATCCTAATACATTGATGCTATTATCGCTTTTAGCATCGTATTACGATTCAATTGACGATTATTCAAAAGCTATTGAATTAGGTGAAAAAGCATATCAGCTCAGTACTAATGTATTTGGTGAGACGCATCCTAATACATTGATGCTATTATCGCTTTTAGCATCGTATTACGATTCAATTGACGATTATTCAAAAGCTATTGAATCAGGCAAAAAAGCATATCAGCTCAACACCCAGGCTTTAGGTGAAACACATCCCAATACATTGACATCATTATCACTTTTAGCATCGTATTACGCTTCAATTCATGACTATTCCAAGGCTATCGAATTGGGTGAAAAAGTTTATCAGTTCAGTACCAGTACTCTCGACGAGTCACATCCCATTATCCAAGCGGCATTAAACAATTTAGCCTGGTATTACACCTTAGTGGATAATTACCCGAAGGCTGTTGAGTTGTATGAAAAAGCATATCAGATTTCCATTAAAAAATGGGGATATGAACACTCTAATACATTGGAATTGCTAAATAATTTAGCAAAGGCTTATAGATTAACAGATAATTGCTCCAAAGCTACAGAATTGTACAAAAAAGCAATATCATCGCTTAATAGTTCTGCATCTATGTATGAGTTTCTTCACAACAACGACAAAACTATCGAGTTATATGATAAAGCTTATCGGCTCGCTATTGATGCTTTTGATGAAAATCATCCTGATATCTTACCAGCATTAAACAATTTAGCCAAAGCCTATCGTTCAAATGGCAATAGTTCCAAAGCTATTGATTTATACAGCAAGGCTTACGATATAAATCTTAAAGTTTATGGCGAAAATCATCCTGATACTTTGAAGGCATTGGCTGATTATATTACTTACTCATTTAATTCCGACAATCAGAATTAAACTTTACAAACACAAAAAGGCAGGATATCCTGCCTTTTATTTATTAAGTAATATTATCGGTTTATATTTGTCGGACTTTTTTATTTTGCCATTTTCCAGTTTATTATAGGTTTATCTGCCGTTGGGTGATGTTATTTATTTTGCGATAATGGCGGAGCTTGTCCACTTCATCTGCAAATTCCGGTATGTCTCCCACCAGTGGTATCACAAGTTCTATTTCGACGCTGTTTTGTCGATTTTTATAGATTTTTTCACCTAAAAAGTCCGGATTGAGATTATAGCATTTTCTATACATCTGGAAACGTAGGTGGTCAGTTTACTGCCTTTTTCGGCATTGAAAGATGAGATGCCCTTAATCAGCCCTATTGTGCCTATGGAAATCAGGTCATCCTGGTCCTCTCTTGCGGCGTAGTATTTCTTCACGATGTG
>JAZUBN010000103.1:0-1792 GCA_045638565.1 Oscillospiraceae bacterium
TATGCTTGCACAAAAGAAGCAAAATCCCCAAACTGTTCACGCAGTTTGATCACCATGACGAAGGGGTTACACCCCTGGACCCCTTGTGTGTGAGGCAAGCTCACATTTAATAGACACTCTTCGAGTGATGTGATTGCCTTAGGGCAATCGAGGTGTCTCCGACGGATTGTTCAGGTATTCCGCAGGCATCACCATCAGTGATACATTCATATTCCATACATTAAATAATATTCTACCATATTTTTCACCAAAGTCAAGGGCGCTTTTTTGTGACATATGCCGATTGATAGTGTAATACGAAAAAAACATTTGCATTTTTTCTCTGTTATATTATAATGTAATTATGGAAAATAAATAAAAATCAGGAGGAAAATCTTATGTCCTATGTAGTATCTGACAGAGTTAAGGCCATCGTTGAGGCTGTAACTCAGCTTGACGAAGTAAAGAACGGTCTCGATTTCATTATGAATGAAGAAGATCTCCAGATAAAGCAGCAGTGTGAACTCACTCTCATCGAAGCTCCTACAGGCGACGAGCTTGACAGAGCAAACTGGATGGTAGAGCAGTTCAAGGCTCTCGGCCTCACAGACTGCCACGTTGACGAATACAAGAATGCAATCGGTATCCGCAAGGGCACAGGCGGCGGTAAGAAGATCGTTGTCGAAGGCCATATGGATACAGTTTTCCCACGCGGCTCTGCTAAGGAAATCAAAATCGAAGACGGCATTATCTATTGCCCTGGTATCGGCGACGATACACGCGGCTGTATCGCAGTATTGGGCGTTATCCGCGTTCTCAACGCTATGAATATCCAGACAAAGGGCGACATCGTCTTTATGGGCACAGCTCGTGAAGAAGGTATGGGCGGTCTTGGCGGCATCCGTGACTTTATGAGCTATAACGATGATATCGACGGCTATCTCAACATCGACGGCGGCGGTGTAGGCGGTATCGTTTATCAGGCAACAGGTATGAAGACTTGCGAAGCTAACTTCTACGGCAAGGGCGGCCACGCAATGGGCGCATTCGGCAAGGTTGCAAACCCTCTCAATGCAGCGGCTCGCGCAGTAGCTAAAATCTCCAATCTTCAGGTGCCTGATGATCCTAAGACAATCTTCTGCGTATCCAACTTCCACGCAGGCAACGATGCAGGCATCCACGCTATCGTGCAGAAGGCTACAATCAAGTATAACATCCGCTCCAATTCTCAGGAAGAACTCAACAAGCTTGACAGAAAGATTCTCGCTATTCTTGCTGAAGCTTGCTTCGAAGAAACAGCTCGCTGGGGTATGGACACAATCACATTCGACCATAAGTATTATGTTGACGTGCCGGCAGGTACACTTGACGAACATAATCCTATCGTTGAAGCTGACTATGAAACAATCAAGTTTATGGGCTTTGAACCTGAGTTCATGAAGGGCGGCGCAACAAACGCAAATATGCCAATCGGCGCAGGCATCCCTGCAGTATGCCTCGGTATGGGCAGAAGCGATTTCGACAGCAAGGTGCATACTCTTGACGAACGCTTCAGAATCAAGGACGCATATAAGGGCATCCAGCACGCATTCCTTATGACTCTCGTCTGCGCAGGTATCGACGGCAAGACAGAATCTGTTTTGTAATATCACCACAGGTGATGCGATATAACGCTTCGCGTTGCGATATTTTGCTTTGCAAAGCGATATGCACTGCGGGCGCGATATGTTTGCGTTGTAAACGTTGGGGTGTGATAAATCACATTAAATAGGGTGACACCTCATCCGTCAGCCTTACGGCTGCCACCTTCCCC
>JAZUBN010000104.1:0-1998 GCA_045638565.1 Oscillospiraceae bacterium
GAATAGTGAATAATTGCGGTATCTGCGATGCATTGAATAAAACGGGAGTTTTCTGCCTCCCCTTGTTAAGGGGAGGTGCTGAGTGCAATGAAGCGGAGGGGTGTAGGACGTAGTCCGTCTATTTATTTTCTCTCCTTCCACCGCAAGCGGTCCCCCTCCCTCGTCAGAGGGAGGCAAATTTTCGTAATATCTCCATAATATATTACAAACAGTAATCAACAATAAAAATATTTCCGCTTTTTGTCCCATTCCGGCACGGCGAATTGTCTTAATTTGCACAACGGGTATTCGAAATATGCCGCAAAGCAATGAAAGGCGCCGAATCAACATCCGCCCCTGTTTGGTATGAGTAGAAATCTTAAACACCTCATCCGTCACGCTTCGCGTGCCACCTTCCCCTCAAGGGGAAGGCTTAATAATGCAAAAAGCCACCCGATTGGGTGGCTTTTATTTTATTTCATTGCGTCTTTTCTTAAATAGTATCTTACGATTCTATTATCGTTAAGCATTTTTTCGGCTTCGGCTGAAACTTCCGAAACCAGTTTGCCGTTTTCGACACGCTGACCGGATGTATGTGTCACAGGGAGGACTTCCTTCATTTCGCCAAGCATTTTATTATAGCTTGGGCCTTCCCAGCCGATGATGTCAAACAGCTCACTCATAAGATAGCAAGGGCTGATAGGCTGGCCTTCGCCCTTGATTTCGCCATACTGAGCCTTTGCCGCATCATTCGCCCATATGATATATGGTGTGGAATAATAATTGAAGAAGGCTTCGTCGCTTTCGCTTAAGATATCCATTCCCATTTCGATATAGACAGAGTTGCCGTCGCCAAGCCATGGATTATGGTCGCCGAAAAGCACTACGAAGAATGGCTCTTCCTCCTCATTGAGCGTATCGAGCATCTTCTTCAGCTCTTTCTGAGTGTCCTTGATACCGCCCAGATAATTGTTCAGAATATCGCGGCTTGCGTCCGAAATACCCTCGTTGAGAATATGGCCTTCGCCGTAATAGGTCTTGCCTATTTCGTAAGGACCGTGATTCTGATATGTCACGCTGAAATTGAAATAAGGCGCTTCATCCTTGTGCTTTTCATAATTTGCGATAATATCAGGGAAAAGCACGCTGTCTGGGGCAACATTATTGTCAAAAATATACTGGAAATGATTTTCTGTAAAGAAATAACGGTCAAAGCCGAGGTTTTTATTGATATTAAGGCGGTTATAGAACCACTCATAGCCAGGGTGTGCGCCCTCTGTGACATAGCCGTTATCGTGGAGATAATGAACATAAGACCAGGATGGTGTTCTGAATGAGCCGAGAGAGGACATACCTGTAAGGAAGCATCGCTCTGTGTCGATTGTGCCGCCTGCAAAGATATTTGTCACAAGCTCACCGCTGTAATTTTCCTCTTTAAGCTGATGCCATACTTCATAGACAGAAGGCTCGATTTCCAAGGTTTCAAACTTGCTCAAGTCGTTGAAGGCTTCAAGCATAATGCCGATGATGTTAGGCTTTTTATCCTCAGGAATGGAATCTTCAGCATAATCTGCAAGGATTGCCTGAGCATTTTCCTTGCTGTATCCCTCAGGAGCAGGGTCACGCATTTTTGTGATACTGTTGAAGAATGGATAGATATAACCACGGGAAACATAACGCTGAGTGTCCGACCATATATTGATAAGGTCATTATTCGCTGTATTGAGATATACTGTATCGCTGAGATAATATTTTGGGAACAATGTAAAGGCAAGAACAAGCATAAGAATTACGCTGACAATTCTTGTTTTAAGCGCCTTCATCTTGCCCGGGCAGATGAAATAAAGCACGATTGTGCCCACGATAATGCAGGCAAGGAACACGATAAGACGAGGTGCAAAATTGAGAGTGTCTCCGCCGCCCGTGATATTGAAAACTTCGCTTATAAGCTTTAGGTCTTCAAAATAGAACGGGTCATTTCTCATAGACAGCTTGTAGTAGTTTACCATCGTGCCGATG
>JAZUBN010000105.1:0-1380 GCA_045638565.1 Oscillospiraceae bacterium
CCTTCCGAGAGCTGTCATTGCCGCTATACACATAGCCGCGCCGCCCCGTAAATCTGTGGCCTTCACTTTTGTGCCGAAAAGTCTTGTAACACCTTCCACAACGGCCACTCTGCCCGCCACCTTTATGTCTGCGCCCATTCGCATAAACTCGCTGACATGGCGGTATCGGTTTTCAAATATTGTTTCCAAAAATATAGTCGAGCCTCTCGCTCTGAGCACAGCCGCCATAAGAATGGCCTGTGCATCGGTGGGAAATCCCGGATAGGGCATTGTCCGCACAGGTTTTATGCTGCCGAGAGGTTTATCCCTTTTAATGCGGATAAAATCTTTGCCTGTTATGATTTCCGCGCCTGCCTGCGTAAGCGCTTCGGTAATTGTTTCCACATGATGTGGATAAGTATTCCGCACCTCCACATCACCGCCAACAGCCGCACCCATACAAATATATGTTGCCGTTTCAATCCTGTCGGGCATTATGGTGTGCTCGGTATTTTCTCTCGTCTGAGTGCCGATGATTTCAATTTCGCTGCCCCGTCTTGCTGCCATACCGCCCGCCTTGTTGACAAAGGCGATAAGGTCGTCGATTTCCGGCTCCTGCGCCGCATTTTTTATGCGTGTCCTGCCGTGGCAGGCTGTTGCAAGCAGGATGATATTTTCCGTCGCACCAACGCTTGGGAAGGAGAGAACAATATCGCATCCCTGCATTTTATCGGCGTGACATTCTAAAATGCCGCCGCTTTCCTTAACCTCAGCACCAAGTTTTCTGACGGCATCAATATGTAAATCAATCGGTCTCGGCCCCAGCTCACAGCCGCCCGGAAAGCTCATTGAACTTTTGCCGCATCGGGCAAGGACGGGGCCTAAAAATATCACCGACGAGCGCATTTCGCACATAAGATGGTCGGGAATATCGTATCTTTTTATGTTACTGCTGTCGACGATTATCGTCTTGCCTTCCCTTTTCACTTCGCATCCCAGATGGCGCAAAATGTTGACAGCAGAATCCACGTCCTTAAGGTCGGGACAGTTGTGAATTATATTTTCTCCCGCATTTATAATGGTTGCGGCAAGAATGGGAAGTACGCTGTTTTTTGCCCCGTTGGCACACACTGTGCCCGAAAGACGGGGACATCCTTCTATGATAAGTCTGCTCATATTTCACCTCTGCTCAGTATTTATATGGCATACTATGTGAGAGAAGTGGAATATGTGAATATTGAAATTATTTCAAATGAATTGACTTCGTCATGAATTGGCGAGCCATGAATTGATGCTGTGCATCATGAATTGTTCCTCTGGAACATTAAGGTGTGACAAGTCACATCGAATAGCGGACAATCTCTCCGTCACCATTCGGTGGTCCCCCTTCCCCTCAAGGGG
>JAZUBN010000106.1:0-8438 GCA_045638565.1 Oscillospiraceae bacterium
ATTCGCATTGACAGCCAACTTCGTCAGTCTTTTCCTCGGCGGCGCGCTGATAAGCTACCTGCCGATATAGAAAAGACATATTGTAGGGGATGGTAAGTCGGATCGTAGCCATGTCGTTCTGTGTGCCAAGGAGTTGCAATAGTTGCTTGTCTTCCTAAGACCGCTTGGCCTCCGACTTGCCGTTTTATTCGCATTGACAGCCAACTTCGTCAGTCTTTTCCTCGGCGGCGCGCTGATAAGCTACCTGCCGATATAGAAAAGACATATTGTAGGGGATGGTGCTTGTCAACATCCCGTTTATTCAATCCGTCGGAGACACCTTGATTGCCTCAAGGCAATCACAACGCTCGCAGAGCGAATATTGAATGTGACTTGTCACACCTTAATTCTTCATTATTCACTATTCACTTTTCATTTATAAGGGCGGGCGCAGAGACCCGCCCCTACTTTTTATGCGGGAGCGGCAAGCAGCTCCCCTACGATTTTCGGGTGGACGAGCAATGCTCGCCCCTACGCACAACCCCTCCGTTTTTGTAAACAAAAACACCTCCCCTTGCACAGGGGAGGCTTTTATTTTTGCTTAATTTTTTATAACTACATTTCCGGATAGTCGATATGGATGATATTCGGAATGTGGCCTGTTTTTCTCAAAAAGACCTTGAGAAAATCCTCTGTCTTGATGGCAAGACTGCCCGAATTATCGCAAGGATGGACGCAGAACTCAGGGAACTTGAGCAGTTCCTCATCGATGATGAGGTTCACATCGTTGTCCTCGTCAAAAAGCAGTCCCATAGGGCTTATTGAGCCGCCGCGGCACTGCAAAAACTCAAACAGCTTCTCGTCCTTGCCGAAGGAAAGACGAGCCTTGCCGATTGTCTTGGAAACATCCTTTGTCTTGAAAGGCTTGTCTTCAATCATAAGCAAGAGGAAAAACTCTGTTTCCTGACGGTTACACAGGAAGAGATTTTTGCAGAAAGGCGCGCCAAGCTGCTCGCCGATAACCTTGCAGTCTTCCATTGTTGCCGCAGGCGAGTGCTGGGCACTCCTGTATGGAATGCCCAGCTTATCTAATTCTTGATATACTTTTTCAGCGATCATTACTTTGTGAGGCGGAGGATTCTCTGCATTTCGTTGTAAACGATCATGAAGCCTTCGTCAACGCCCATACCTGGCTTTGCGAGGATCTGGCAAGGACCAACTGCCATAGCAACGTTTGTGCAGATCTGAGCAGAACGGTCTGTTTCGTTACATGTACCGCCCTGGTAAGCGTAGATGTTCTTTTCCTTACAGTAGAGAACAGCTTCAGCAACGTTGTTGATACCGCCGAGGTCAGGAGTCTTGATCTGAACCATGTGGCCGGACTTTCTGTCAGCGAATTCCTTGATATCTTCGAGAGTGTTGCACCATTCGTCAGCAACGATGAGAGCGCCGGAACCGAGTTCGTCAACCTTCTTTGTGATTTCTGTGAGAGCAACCATCTGAGCTTCTCTTTCGCCTACGTCAACTGGACCTTCGATAGCAAGGCGGAATGGCTTTGCAGCTTCAGCGAGTTCTGTGATGTAGTGAGCGATCTTATCGAAGTCGTTGTTGAATGCGATACCCATTGTGCCGTAAACGTCGATGTGCATCTGTGGAACGTAGTCTTCGTTAGAACGGAGGTGGATGATACGGTCACGGAGCCACTTTACGTATTCCATGAGGAGTTCGCCGTCCTTACCGAGCTTTGTTTCAACGTTGTTGATGAGAGCGTGAGGAAGAACTGCAGCGCCCTTGATGATCATCTTGTCGGAGTTATCGTGACGGAGGTCACCGGACTGTGTGAAGATAGGAATTTCCTTATCGAGAACCTTTGTGCCGTATTCTTCAGCAACAACTTCAGCCATAACCTTGTGCTTTGCCTTAGCAACTGCATCGAGGAGAGCCTGTGTTACGCCGTAGCGGATAGCTGTGTGGATGAGCTTGCCTGTCTTTTCGTCGATCATGGAGTCAACCATTTCAGCGAGTTCACGGAAGGAGTTGAGTTCCTTGCCGATGAGCTTTTCAGCAACAACTGTTTCGATGAATGGGATGAAGTCTTCAGCGAGGAAGAGTGGGTCACGTCCGCCTGCACCGGAGTACTGAACAGCAGCGCAGTCACCCTGAGCGATCTGGCCGTCTTCGAGAACGAGCATAACGGAGATGGATTCACCAGCCTGACGAACAGCTGTGAAGCCTGGTGTCATTGGTTCGCCGATGTAAGCGGAACCATCGGACTTAGCGCCAGCCTTGATAGCCTTCTGGTCGTCAAAGTAGAAGCCTGTGCGGCCCTTGGAACATAAAACTTTTGTGATTTTCATTTTTATCGTCTCCTAATAAAAAATTATTTCGATTGTAATGAGCCTCCCCTGTGCAAGGTGAGGTGTCACGCAGATGCGTGACGGAGGGGTTGTAGCCCCATTCAGCGGTCTGTCATAAATGCCAGCCCCTACAAAAAATCCCGTAGGGGACGGTGTTTACAACGTCCCGTCGTTGTGTCATTCATTCAGAATGACATTTTATACATCAAATATATTACCAAGTAGTCGGGAAAGCAGTTGCCCGCCCTCCCCGACTTGGCAATATAATAAGAATGGCTTAAAAGTGTCTGCTGTGCAGACGTGATATGCGTTTTCACGCACGATATATCCTTCGGATGCGATATACACCTTCGGTGTGTGATATATTTGCTTCGCAAATGAGAAGCGTTCCGCAGGAACATATCGCAATGCAAGGCATTATATCGCATTTATATATCGCGTACGCAGTACATATCGCTTGCCGTCAGGCAAAAGTGGTCGACGGGCATACCTGCGATATGATTATCGGCGAGATATTTTTTCGGCAGAACGTTCAAAAAGCGCAGGCAATACTTTGTGTATTAACGAGCATTTTTGAGCGTCAATGGCGGAAAAAGAGCCGCCGAGAATTATGCCGTGGGTGTGACCGTTGATCACAAATTTACCAAGTAGCGCATTCGCCTTCGCAGCGTGGTTCTGTACCGCCCATAAGTGTGCCGTATGGTGTGCGGAAAATCATCTGGCCGCGGCCGAACTGATCTCGTACCCATTCGTAACGAACTTCGTGTCCCTTAGCCTTGAGGCCTTCAAGGATATGATCGCCGAAGCCGCGTTCAAATGTAACTTCCATGCCCTTCATCCACTGCCATCTTGGAGCATCAAGACAAGCCTGAGGATTCATATTGCAGTCAACGAAGTTACGGATAACCTGAACATGGCCCTGTGGCTGCATGAAGCCGCCCATTACGCCGAATGGACCGACAGGCTTGCCGTCCTTTGTGAGGAAGCCAGGAATGATTGTATGATATGTACGCTTGCCAGGAAGCAGGTAGTTATCGTGATTTTCGTCAAGGGAGAATGTGTTGCCGCGGTTCTGGAGCTGGATACCTGTGCCAGGAACAACAAGACCGGAGCCGAAGCCCATGTAGTTACTCTGGATGTAGGAAATCATATTGCCTTCGCCGTCAGCTGCGCAGAGATAAACTGTGCCGGAGCGTGGGAGAATGCCTGGTTCTGGGAGAATAGCATTCTTGCCGATGAGCTTTGCTCTTTCTGCGCCGTAAGCAGGGGAGATGAGGTCCTCTGTCTTGACCTTCATGTAACGAGGGTCTGTGATATATTTCTGACCATCGGAGAAAGCGATCTTGATAGCTTCGATTTCTCTGTGGATGGATTCGATGTTGTCGCGTTCGTGTGGTTCGAAGTTATTGAGGATGTTGAGAGCCATAAGAGCAACGATACCCTGGCCATTTGGTGGGATTTCCCATACATCATAGCCTCTGTAGCGAGCGGAAACAGGCTCTACCCACATAGCTTCGTGCTTTTCAAGGTCAGATTTTCTGATATAGCCGCCGAATTCCTTAGAGAATGCGTCGATCTTGTCAGCGATTTCGCCCTTATAGAATTCTTCAGCATTGGAGTTTGCGATAAGTTCAAGTGTGCGGCCTGCGCCCTTGTTGCAGAAGATTTCACCTGGTTCTGGTGCTCTGCCATCTGGCATAAATGTATCGTGCCAGAACTTGAATTCATTTTCCTTGCCAACATTCTTTTCGAGAGTCTTTGTGTAGCTCTTGATGGAGTTGGAAAGCTTATAGGAAACAGCCTGACCTTCGTTAGCGTAAGTGATAGCAGGCTTCATAACTTCTGTAAGAGGAAGCTTGCCGAATCTGCCGTTGACAGCAGCCCATGCAGCAGGGATACCAGGAACAGTAACAGGTGTGAAGCCGAACTTTGGCATCGCATCAAGACCTGCATCCTTTACCTTCTGAGCAGAGATAAGCTCCGGTGCACAGCCTGTGGAGTTAAGACCGTACATCTTGCCGTCAGGAGTTGTGAGGATAGCGTAAGCATCGCCGCCGATGCCGTTGGACTGTGGTTCAAGAACTGTGAGGCATGTGGCCATTGCGATAGCTGCGTCGAAAGCGTTGCCACCCTTTTTGAGGATGTCAAGACCTGCCTGAGCAGCGAGGTGGTTTGATGTTGCGCACATACCGTTTATGCCATACTTGACATAACGCTTGGATGGGTAAGGGTAAACATTAAAATCCATTTTTAGCCTCCGTTTATATAATTTATTGTAAAACATTTTTGTAAGGTACGTTTTACAGCACCTTTTATATAAACAGACCCTTACATAATAATTCTATCACAAAGGGACTGTTTTTTTCAATGACCTTTGAGGGAAAGGTTCACGAAATCGGACATATTTTTTCAATTTTTCCCAATTTCCAACCATCTTCCCAAAGATTATTTTGTACTTACTACAACTTTTTGCTTGTAGTAAGGTGGGTTGGTACAAATTAATATATTCCTAACACTAAAGCCTTCCCCTTGAGGGGAAGGTGTCAGCGAAGCTGACGGATGAGGTGTCCAGATTCATTAAAATATCCTGGCACACTCCTTCAAAATTACGATTTATGTCGAGATTTGTATATCTGAGAACTTTTATCCCTTCATTCTGCAAATATCTGCTTCTATCTAAATCGTAAACAATATTTTTGTCATCATAATGCTGTGAACCGTCAAGCTCGATGGCTATTTTGTGAGATGCGATATAGAAATCCACAATGTACTTACCGATAACCTTCTGTCTGTTGACGGTAATTGATAATTTCTTAAGAAAATCATACCACAGGTGTCTTTCTTCCTTGGTCATATTTTTTCTAAGATTTTTAGCGTTATCTGTAAGTTTCGGATTACTGTTTGTGTTCATAAGACACCTCATCCACCGCAAGCGGTCCCCCTTCCCCTCGGAGGGAAAGTCTTTTTGGCAATTCATGACGAAGTCAATTCATGAAGCTTTGCTTCAATTCATGGCAAAGCCAGCTTACTTGCTTCCCAATGGCTTCGACTTAATCTTTGCGTACTTTCTTGGGTACTGGTCGGCTGTATTTTTAACCTTTTCGATGATGACGATTCTTCTCTTAGGGCAGTCGCCTGCCAGCTGATAATCAATAGTCTGAGCCACCTTGCCGCCCAATGTCTTGATGGCAAAAAGTGCATCCTGAAGCTCCTTTTCGCCCTCCTCGTTAGCCGATTTCATAGCGAGGAACTTTCCGCCCACCTTGAGAAGCGGCAGAGTCAATTCAGCTAAAATATTCATAGGCGCAACGGCTCTCGAAGTAACAAAATCATACTTTTCGCGGTGCTTTTTATCAACGCCAAGGTCCTCCGCTCTCGCAGTAATGGCAATCGCCTTATCGCACGAGCCGATTTTGCCCATTGTTTCATTGATAAAATCAATTCGCTTGCCTGTGCTGTCCACCATAGTGATGTCGAGATTTTCATCGGCCATAAGCAAAGGCATACCGGGGAAACCTGCGCCTGTGCCGATGTCAGCCACCTTTTTGCCTTTAAAATCTGCGCATTTTGTAAGGAAAAGGCTGTCTGCCATATGGCGAAGGGCCACTTCGCGAGGCTCTGTGATGTTGGTTAAATCCATCACGCGATTCTTTTCCATAAGCAGTTCGTAAAAGGCATCAAAGCGCTCAAGCTGCTTTTCATCTATTTCAATTTCATTTTCCGCTAAAATTTGCTTCAATGTTTCAAGCATTATCTTTTCTCCCTTCCTAAATAAAGGATAAGCGCCGAAATATCGGCAGGGGAAACCCCTGAAATTCGTCCCGCCTGACCTAAACTCTTTGGTCGAATAGCGGTCAGCTTCTGTCGCGCTTCAATTCGCAGAAGCTCGATGGACATATAGTCAATATCGTGAGGCAGCGCATAATCGTCCCACTTTTTTCTCGTTTCAAGCTCTTTTTCCTGACGCTTGAGATAGCCTTCATACTTGACAGAAATCTCCACCTGCTCAATCAGCTTACGCTGAGTCAAGGCATCGGTAAACTGTGCAATATCCTCATATTTCACCTCAGGTCGCTTAAGCAGGTCATAAAGGCTGACGCCGCTGCTCACCAATGTGGAATTAAGGCCTTCCAGCACAGGATTTGCCTTTTCCGGCGAAATATGTGTCTTTTTCAAAAGCTCAATATGCTCATCCACAGCCTTATATTCATTTTCCATCTGCTCAAGGCGCTCAAGTGTAATCAAGCCTGCCTCATAGCCCTTACGCATAAGACGGAAGTCGGCATTGTCCTGACGGTGATAAAGGCGGTATTCCGAGCGGGAAGTCATCATTCGGTAAGGCTCGTTGGTGCCCTTTGTGACGATGTCATCGATAAGTGTGCCGATATAGCCGTCGGCACGCTGGAGAGTGAATTCGCCCTCGCCCTTTATAAGTCTTGCCGCATTTATGCCGGCAATAAGCCCCTGTGCCGCCGCTTCTTCGTAGCCCGAAGTGGAGCAGAGCTGACCTGCGGCAAAGAGACCGCGTACACCCTTAATCATAAGGGAAGAAGTAAGGCAGGTCGGGTCGAGGCAGTCATATTCAATGGCATAGCCCGGACGGACGATTTCGGCATTTTCCAGACCGACAATCGAATGTACCATCTTAATCTGCACATCTTCAGGCAGAGAGGTGGAAAGACCGCCGAGGTATATCTCGTTTGTATCAAGTCCGCAAGGCTCCAAGAAGAGCTGATGGCGAGGCTTTTCGGCAAAACGCACCACCTTATCCTCGATGGATGGGCAGTATCTCGGGCCTGTGCCCTCGATATCGCCGCCGTAAAGAGGGGAGCGCTCGAGAGAATCTCTTATAATCTGATGGGTCGTCTCATTTGTGTAGGTCACATAGCAGACAGCCTCGTTGTAAAGCTCATGGTCTGTAAAGAAGGAGAAAGGCACGATATCTGTGTCCCCCTTCTGCACTTCAAGGCGGGAAAAATCTATCGTCTTGCGGTCGATTCTCGCAGGAGTACCCGTCTTGAATCGTCTGAGTGGCAAGCCGAGATTTTTAAGGGATTCTGTCAATTCATTAGCGGCAAAAACCCCGTCAGGACCGCTTTCGCGAATAGTATCGCCCACGAAAGTCTTGCCTCTTAAGAATGTTCCGCAGCACAGAATTACAGCCTTTGCTCTGTAAACACCGCCGCCCTGTGTGACAACGCCCTGTACTTCGCCGTTTTCCACAAGGATTTCGGTACATTCTGCCTGCTTGAGTGTTAAATTATCGGTATTTTCAAGAATTTTCTTCATATGGACTGTGTAACGGACTCTGTCGGCCTGAGCGCGCAGAGAATACACAGCAGGGCCCTTGCCCTTGTTGAGCATACGGTACTGAATGCAGGAAGCATCTGCCGCCTTGCCCATTTCGCCGCCGAGAGCGTCAAGCTCACGGACCAGCTGTCCCTTGCCCGTGCCGCCGATGGCAGGGTTGCACGGCATATTGCCGACAAAATCAAGGGTTGTTGTAAAACAGATGGTCTTCATTCCAAGACGCTGAAGAAAGAGCCGCTTCAATCCCCGCGTGCCCCGCACCGACTACTATTACATCTGCTGTACTTACTTCAAATCGCATAAGTCTAAAATATATCTCCTGAGTTGATCTGTTTTATAATGAATTGGCTTTCGCCATGAATTGTATTGAAATACATGAATTGATACTTCGTATCATGAATTGCATCAAAGATGCATTACGGTGCCTGCGGCGCATTGGATAGGTAGCACCTATAGTGCATGAATTGGCTTGCGCCATGAATTGTATTAAAATACATGAATTGATACTTTGTATCATAAATTGTTTGCATAGCAAACATTGTGGTGTCTGCGACGCATTGATTAAATTCTCTCCCCCTGTCCTTTGGATATCCCCGATAAATGGGGTCTCTGCAAAACCTGTTTTGTGGGGTGGTTCTCAGCGGGAGGCAAGGGGATTTTCTGTAGGGGCGAGCATTGCTCGTCAGCCTAATAAATCCGTGACGAAGTCACACCTTAATGTTGCCAACGGCAACAATTCATGAAGCTTTCCTTGAATTCATGGCGTAAGCCAATTCATGCCGTCAGGCAATT
>JAZUBN010000107.1:0-6025 GCA_045638565.1 Oscillospiraceae bacterium
CAATTCATGGCGTAAGCCAATTCATGCCGTCAGGCAATTCATTCCGCTTTATATCTTCAAAATCCCCGCAAGAATCTTCACGCTCCCCACATTATAGTTTGCAAAGGCAAACTTTGCCTTGCCGTTTTTCACGGCAACTGCAAACGGAAGACGTTCATCGCCTACGCCCATATTTCTGCGCAGACTAATCCAATTTTCATCAAAATCTGTATATTCAATAGTGCAAAGTCCCATATCAAGCGCCTTTTTCAGCGTCTTATCGGACTTTTCAGCCTTCGCAAAAAGGCGCACCTCAATGCCCTTCATATTTTCGGCATTTTCCATGATTTCATTTATAAAATGCTCAGTCGGCTCGCTCCCCGGCTCGATATAAGCCACGATAGCCTTATTTTTGCCGTCAAAAACCTTGTCAGCCGCCACATTTTTCAGCTTTTCAGCCGTCTTGTCGTGGTTTTTCGTCAGCACAAGTGTTTCGCCCTCGCCCCTCTGCACATTCATAAATGTGATAACTCCTGTCATCGCCCCATCAATCTGACGCGCCGACTGCACGCAGATATAACTGCCCTCTCTGACAAGATATGTGGTGCCCTCGTCAAAGCGGTCATTGAAATTAAGGCGTGTCATTCTGCCCTCATCGTCGATGTGGCAAATCGTGAAATCCTCGCCGTAAACAGCAATTTTTCCGCTCTTATTCTTGACTAAAATGCGGCCATTCTTCTCGTCGCCCGAGAAAACAGGCACAAAGCCGAAGCCGTCATAATATTCGATAGTGTCATCCTGCGGATTGAGTCGAGCCGCAAATCCCATGGCACGAAGCATCTGCACGATATGCACAGGCAGATTTTCAGTAGTTGTAATGCCTGTTTCAAGCAGGGCGGCAAGACTGCCCGTCACGCCCGGATAAGAAAGGCTGTCCAGCTTTTTTGTAGTGCCCACAAGGAATGAGCACACATCGCCCGCCGTCTTCGGACGCATTTCGTCAGGCCAGAAGGCACGCACAAGCTGTCTGTGAGCCATAAGAGGCTCATTTTTCACCCTCATTTTAAGGAGATATTCCTTAAAGATCCTGTCAGGAATGTTCGGCTTATATTCAAAAGCATAGGCAATATCAAGCAGAGTCTTGAACTTCACATCAGTGAAATCCTTGTCCGAAAGGGTATCGAGCACCATTTCAATCTGCTCGTGAGAGAGTTTGCCATAATGTAAAAACTTTTCAATTTCAGCAGCGTTAAGCCCAGCCTTGCGGAGATATTCGCTGTCCTCCCAATGGGCCTTATGAGCCACTTCACGCTTTTCATTAAGCAGATGGACGGTGCGCTTATGCTCATCACTCTGCTCAAAGCTTTCAAGAATAATGCCGTCAGGCACATTAAGGTCAAATTCAAGGTAACGAAGCCCCTCATTCGGCTCAAGCTCCACATAAGTCTCGTCCTTCTTCACAACTCTGGCATCCATGCCCTCGTCGGTGTGAACGAAATAAATAAGGTCAGCAAGCCCTGTCTCGAACTCAACTTCGCCCTTCATATCGGTGATTTTCTCACGGAGAAGGGACATTTTGCCGTAATTTATAGTGTAAACCCCCACTTTTGTGCGTGGGAAGCCATCGATTTTCACCTTTACACGCTTGGTTTCAGCGTAAATATCGGTGCTTTCACTTGTAGTAAAAATGCGGTTGCCGTCACTTGTCAGGCCGCCGTCAGCCTTGCCGAAGGTGCGGTAACGGATAACGCCCGCCTTGCTTGCGGCATGGTTGAACCATCCCACATTAAGCTCGCTTTCAGGCTCGCAGGCGCCCATAAACTGCCAGTTATTGCCTGTAAAAACCTCGACCCATGCGTGATTGTCGTCACAATGGAGCCAGTACGGCGAATAAACCTGTCTTGCAGGAATGCCCACAGCACGCAGAGCCGAAACGCAAAGCACGCTCTCCTCGCCGCATCGGCCGTGGCCGATATTGACAGTCGCAAGGGCATTCTTTGTGCGGTCGTCGGAGCTTCTGTATGTGGCTTTGGAAAGGCACCAGTAATTGACCTCCTTAGCCGCAACGCTCATCGATTTATCTGCCACCATAGGATAAAGTTCATCGTAGAAAATGTCGGCGCAAGGAGCAAAATCCTCGTCATTCACCCTGTACGGCAGTACAAAATCGAAGAAAATATCGTGTGGAATGTCCCTGCAGTAGCCGATGGTTGTGTACGCCTTGTAAATGGCTGTGACATGACGCAGAAGGTCGGCCATATCTATGGAAACGGCATCGGTTATAACAAGCTGAGTGACAGCCTTCATAAAGAGAATTGCAAGGTCACCGGATACGGAATCACGGGCATTTATATATTCGGTTTTACGCCTCGGAATGAGGGAAATATACTCCTCAAAGTCGGCGGTGATTTTATCTTTGTGTATCTCAAACATGGAAAAAACTCTATTCCTCCATCATAATTATCTTATATTATTATATAATATATGTATTGTATTGTCAATCGAATTGTTTTGTGATAGAATGGATGTAGATTTTTATTCAACAGAAAAACAAAAGCCTCCTTCGGGTCGAGGGAGGTGGCGGCGAAGCCGTCGGAGGGAGCGAAAATATGCCTCAGATGCACAATAAGAATATTGTATCAAATGCAAAAGAGCTCCGTAAAAATATGACCAGAGAAGAAAAACATCTATGGTATGATTTTCTTCGAGGATATCCTGTCCGCATTTTTCGTCAAAGGGTTATAGGTAACTACATTGTGGACTTTTACTGCGCAAGGGCGAAGCTTGCAATCGAGCTGGATGGCTCGCAGCATTATGATGAAGTTGAAATGCTGAAAGATGCCGAAAGAACAGCAGAACTCAATAAATATAACCTTGAAGTCTTGCGAATCCCAAACAATGAGATAAACAATAATTTCAACGGTGTCTGCGAATATATAGATAAAATTATAAAAGAAAAAATTGGGGAGAAGTGATACTTCGCTCCCTCCACCACCTTCGGTGGTCCCCCTCCCTCTACGAGTGGGAGGCTTTAAGATTTAACATCCCTTGCTTATCAAACACACAAAAAGGAGCATTCTATAATGCGTATTGAACTTTGCTGCGGCTCGCTTGGCGATGCCATAACTGCATATAAAAACGGCGCCGACCGTGTTGAGCTTTGCTCCTGCATATATTTCGGCGGCCTCACTCCGTCGCCAAACGCCCTCACCATCCTCAAGGAAAAGACAGGCATCGAAACTGCCGTTATGATTCGTCCGCGAGAGGGCGGTTTCTGCTATGACGAAACCGAGTTTGAGCTTATGCTCCATGACGGCGACGAAATGATAAAAAGGGGAGCAGATGCCCTCGTTTTCGGCTTTCTCACCCACGATGGCTATATCGATGAAGACAAAACGGCTCGTTTTATGGCTATGATAAACGGCCGCTGCCAGTCGGTTTTCCACAAGGCATTCGACGTCTGCAAGGACGATTTGATCGAAGGGGCGCAAAAGCTGCACCGCCTCGGAGTATCGCGAATCCTCACGGCAGGCAAGAAGAAAACCGCCATCGACGGCGCTGAAAATCTGAAAAAACTCATAGATTTACATACCATCGGCATTCTGCCTTGTGGCTCTGTCCGCGCCCACAACATAGCAGAGCTCCACGAAAAAACAGGGGCAGACTGGGCGCACACCTCGGCATTTATGCCTCATTTTGACAATTCATCTGACCACGAATCCATACTTTTCACCCCGACAAAACCCGCCCAACAAGGCGAATACCCACTTGCCAACGGGGAAGTGGTAAAAGGCATCGTGGAAAAGGCGAAGCAGTTATAATGTTACTCAGGCGTAACGCGATATGTTTGAAAATCAAACGCGATATACCTTTGGCGCGATATATACCAAGGTATGCGATATGTCCCTTTGGGACGCGGTTTTTCCGCAATCCCCTATTAAATCCGTCGGAGACACCTTTACATTCCGCAGGAATATCTCGCAATGCGAAGCATTATATCGCATTTATATATCGCACGCGAAGCGTATATCACGTGCCGCAGGCACTACAAAAAATCCTACCTCTATAAGGAGCGACAATAAATATGCAAATTCTTACTTTTGATATCGGCGGAACACTCATCAAGTCGGCTATGTACGATGAAAAGCTGGGTCTGCTCGACTGTTACGAACACGTCTATCCACGCATCGGCGTTGATGGCGTTATGGAGATTCTCCGTCAGGAAATCCGCAAAAATGAAGGGGATTTCGATGCCATCGGCATTTCAACTGCCGGTCTTGTCGATACCGAAAAGGGCGAAATCATCTTCTGCTCGGACGCTATCCCGGGCTACACAGGCACACGCCTCAAGGCTATTCTCGAAAACGAAACACGCCACCCTGTATTCATTATGAATGACGTCAATGCGGCCGCTCTCGGTGAAGGCGCATTCGGCGCAGGCAAGGATTTCACTGACTACATCTGTCTGACTTACGGCACAAGCATCGGCGGTGCTGTCGTCATCAACAACGAGATTTACGGCGGCAAAAACGGCTACGCAGGTGAAATCGGCCATATTGTGACACATCTCGGCGGCAAAAACTGCGTCTGCGGCCGCAAGGGCTGCTATACAGAATACGCAAGCGTGACAGCTCTCCTCAACAAGTGCCGCGCTATCGATTACCGCATCCGTGACGGTTTCGATATCTTTGCAAACTTTGAAAATCCATCCATCAAGTCGGCTATCGACGAATGGGTTGACGAAATCATCCACGGTCTTACAACCGTCTGCCATATTTTCGACCCTCATGCCATCATTCTCGGCGGCGGTGTTATGAAGGAAAAATACCTTACCGAAGAAATAGACCGCAAGCTGAAAAAGGCTGTAATGCCTGGCTATGAAACTGTGTCCGTCCTTCCTGCCGCTCTCGGCAACAAGGCTGGTCTTATGGGCGCGGCTGAAAATGTACTGAGAAACCTTAAAAATGCTTAAAATACCATCACTTTGCGACATCCACACCCACGGATGTATGGGATATGACTTCGCCACCGCAACGGCAGAGCAGATGGCGGTAATGGCGGATTTTTACGCAAAAAACGGCATAATGGTTGTGCTGCCAACCCTCACCGCCCTTAAAGAAGCCGATTATGAAAGGCAGATAACGGCTCTTTTGCCGTTTATCGAAGATGAAAACTGTCCGTTTGTCGGCATAAATCTTGAAGGACCATTCCTCGCTCCAAGTAAAAAGGGCGCTATCAACGGCGATTTGCTGTGCGGAATCGACCTTCCCCTTATAAACAGGCTGTGGAATCTTTCAACGGGCACAATAAAAATCCTCACTGTTGCTCCCGAGCTTGACGGCTTTGATGAGCTGTGCAGTTTTGCACAGGGTAAGTTTATTGTGGCTGTCGGTCACACTTCCTGCGATACAAAAACGGCTCTTTCTGCCTTTAATATGGGCGCAAATCATGTGACACATCTTTTCAATGCCATGAATCCGATGCACCATCGTGAGCCGAATCTTATCGGCGCGGCTCTTGCCTCACCTGTCACCAAGGAGATAATCTGCGACGGGGTGCATCTTGACGAAACGCTAGTCAAAATGCTTTTCAAAGGCTTCTCGGATGAAATGGTGATGATTTCCGATTCAATGGCGGCGACAGGACTTGATGACGGGGTTTACGAGCTGTCAGGTCAGCCGGTTTATGTCACAAACGGAAAGGCAACTCTGGAAAACGGCACTATCGCAGGCTCGTGCATGAGCCTGCTTGACGATGTGAAAACGGCACTCAGATGGGGCATTGATATGGATAAAATCATCCATTCAGCAAGCACCCTCCCCCATAAAATCCTCGGCACTACCCCAAAAAGCACCATCACATTGGATGAAAATTACAATATTATATCTGTGGATAAAAAATAGGAACGCAAAAGCGTTCCTTTTTTATTCTTGTAGGGGCGAGCATTGCTCGTCCGTATTATCTAATCCGTGTTAAATCACATTTGATAGGTTTACAACCCCTCAGTCACGCTGACACGTGCCAGCTCCCCTTACACAGGGGAGCC
>JAZUBN010000108.1:0-6424 GCA_045638565.1 Oscillospiraceae bacterium
TCACTGCGGTGCGTCGAGGGCGCCGCACCCTACGGCAGCACCCATAGCCTCCCTTGTGTAAGGGGAGGTGCCGAATATAATGAGGCGGAGGGGTTGTACCCTATCCAATGTGATTTATCACACCTCAATTTTTCACTTTTCACTCTTCATTATTCACCATTCATTATTCACTGCGGTGCGTCGAGGGCGCCGCACCCTACGATTCGGACGAGCAATGCTCGCCCCTACATTTCACGGGAGGACTACTATGTATACATTATATAATGAATATATCGTCACAGACGACACCGAGGCACGCTGGGTCATGTCGATGTGCCGCAACACAAAGGCATATCCCGAAAACCTTATTTCGTCTCTTTCTGTGCAGCTCGATGACGACAACAATTCTGAAGTTTTTATCAAAAAACTGAGAAATGCTCCTCCGAGATCCATCTCCGGCAATGTGGTACGCTATTTTTCCGATTTTTTTGGAAGAATTTTGCTGGATTTGGAAAAAAAATATGCAGAACCTCTTGCTAAACAGGGGTCAGATATGGTATCATTATTTTTAGCGGACAGAAGCGAGATACATATCCTGCCTGAAGGCGGAAATCTGAAACTCTATTTTCGTATAGGCGGTGCCGGCTATGACGATGTAATGCAGCGTTACAGCCAGCTGAAAGACGCTTCTCTCGCTCTTATCAAACAATACCTCGGAGGTCTTAAATAATGTTAAATAAGAAAATCGTAATCGGTGCAGTTGCAGCTGTCGTTCTTATCATCTGCAGCCTTGCATTCGTACTCAGCCCAAGCGCAAGCCTTGAAGATTATTCTGAAGTTCTCACAAAGTATTTCACATCCTACTATGTAACAGGCAGTGTGGTTGACCTTCAGGAATGTATGCCAGACGAACTCAAGGAAGAAGCTGACCTTGCATACACACTGGGCGGCACAATGAATCTTCTTTCCGGCTATAAGATGGATACACTCCAGCAGGTTGGCGAAGGCGCAGAAGTTATCGTTGAAATCACAAACTCTCCTGAGCCAAAGGCTAATCTCCGCAACATCTACAAGACAGAATTTGCAAATGTAGGCATGGCTGTCAACGCTGAATTCAATGTGACTGTCAAGGGTCCTGTCGGCGAGCTCAAGTTCCGCGGCTCTTCTGACCTTGTTCAGATTGACGGCGTATGGTATCTCACAAACTACAGCATCCCACTTTACGAACAGGAATAAAATATGAACAATAATCTTATTTTCGATATTATAAGAAAACTGAGAAATAAGATAAACAGCAATAAGGCACTGAAGACAATTTTGTCTTTGGTGCTTATTTGTCTTATCGTATATGAGCTTTTCTTTGACGGCGGCTTGCAGCAGATTATGTCGTCCATGTCTCAGCAGCAGACAGAGCCGACAGAGCAGACACAGTCCACTCTCACAACTCTCGCTACCGAAGCTCCTACAGAAGCTCCAAAGCCAAAGGAGCTTGTCATCACAATGCTCGATGTGGACCAGGGCGACAGTATCCTCATCTCCTATGATGACCATCATATGCTCATCGACACAAATGTGACCGAATATTACGGCAATGTAAAGAGCACTCTCACAAAAATGGGCATCGGCAAGCTTGATTATCTTGTGGCGACACACCCTCACGCCGACCATATCGGCTCTATGCACAAGGTGCTGACAGATTTCAAGGTGAACAAGTATTATTACACCGACCTTGACACAGGCAAGTATACATACGAAAATGCTATGGAGCACGCTTATAAGTATGCCGACAAGGTTGAGCTTATCAAAACAGGCGACAAATTCAAGCTGGGCAAGGATGTAAAGCTGACAGTTCTTTCTCCTGACGAAGGCTACAAGACAGAAAACATCAACAATGTTTCGGCTGTTATTCTCCTTGAATGGGGCGAATTCAATGCCCTCCTTATGGGCGATGCTGAAAGCGATATTGAGCTTGGTCTTGTGAAGAAGGGTGTTATCCCTGATGTCGACCTTCTCAAGCTGGGCCATCACGGCAGCTACACAAGCTCCCACAAGGACTTCCTCAAGACAGCAAAGCCTGAGGTGACACTCATCTCTCTCGGCAAGGACAACGAATACGGTTATCCTCATCAGGTGACCCTGAACAAGCTTGAAGAAATCAAGACAAAGGTTTACAGAACAGACCTTCGCGGCAATGTAACTGTTACAGTGGGCGAAGACGGAAAAATGAAGGTAAAGTAAATATTTGGGGACGGATATTTTCCGTCCCTTCTTTATTTTTTCAAAATTATATGGTATAATTGTGTCAGTAAAAATTACAGGAGGTGCTGTTATGGCATATAAAGTAAATACAGAAGATTGTGTTCGCTGCGGCGTTTGCGCTGAGGTTTGTCCTATGAACGCTATCGAGCTCAAGGAAGAAGCTGCCTACATCAAGCCTGGTCAGTGCATTGACTGCGGCGGTTGCGCAGGTTCCTGCCCTGTTAACGCTATCCAGCCTGAATAAGAAATGAGCCACTCATAAACGGGTGGCTTTTTTACTGTCTGAATCTGTCGGTGTGCATCAAAGTTGCCTCCACTTTTTCGCCTTTCGGCATGATGCTTGATGCCAACTCATAGTTCTTTTTCTTCTTCGTTGATTTTTTGTCATTTTGCATATCTTTTTTCATATTCTTCTCCCTTTATTTATGGAATTAAAAATATTATTTGCAGAAAATTTTCAATTTACTCTTTTCATTTGAAATAATGTGTGCTATAATATAGCCATAATATTTTTATGGAGGTGCTTTATGGCATATAAAATTTCTGATGCATGTGTTTCCTGCGGTGCTTGCGCAGCTCAGTGCCCAGTAGAAGCTATCAAGGAAGGCGCAGCTCATTACGAAATCGACGCTGAAAAGTGCGTAGGTTGCGGTGCTTGTGCTGGTCAGTGCCCAGTAGACGCTATCAAGGAAGACTAATTTCTTGGTCTATTTGGTTTGCTAACAAATAAAAATGCCGCTGTAAGAATACCCTTCTTATAGCGGTTTTTTATATAAAATATGTAATCTATCTCATTAAGGAGTAATATATGGACACAAAAAGATTTCTTGATTATAAGGAAAAAATCATCTCAAATGTAGGCAGAGCCATCGTTGGCAAGGATGAAATCACAGAGCTTGTTCTCATCTCCTTCGTCTGCCGTTCCCACGTTCTTCTCGAAGACGTTCCTGGCACAGGTAAGACAATGATGCTCAGAGCATTCTCCAAGAGTATCGGCGGCGATTTCAAGCGTATTCAGTTCACCCCTGACCTTCTCCCATCCGACCTTACAGGTATCAACTTCTACAACCAGAAGACAGGCGAATTTGAATTCCGTCAGGGTCCTCTCTTTGCAAACATCATTCTCGCCGACGAAATCAACCGTGCAACACCTCGTACACAGTCTTCCCTTCTCGAAGCAATGGAAGAACATCAGATTTCCATCGACGGCACAACACGTCTTCTCGAAAGCCCATTCATGGTAATGGCTACACAGAATCCACTCGAATCCTACGGCACATTCCCACTTCCTGAAGCTCAGATCGACCGTTTCTTCATGCGTCTCAAGATGGGCTATCCAAACAGAAACGACGAACTTCTCCTTCTCGGCAGAAAGAGCACAGTTGACATCATCGAATCTCTCGAACCTGTCGTTACATTCGAAGACCACGAATATATCATGGACCACTATACAGACGTTACTGTTTCCGCTGCTGTGGGCAACTACATCATGGATATCATTCAGGCAACAAGAACAGATACACGCTTCTCCGCTGGTATCTCCACACGTGGTGCTATCGCATTCTATAAGGCTTGTCAGGCAAAGGCTGCCCTTTCCGGCCGTGATTTCGTAATTCCTGAAGACGTAAAGTACATGGCTCCATTCGTACTTACACACCGTCTCTCCTCGGGCGGCATGATCGGAAATGCCGATGTTTCCGAATATCTCATGAAGCTCATCAATAAGATCCCTGTTCCAATGGAGTCTGAAAGATGATCTGGATAATCGCCTTTCTTATCATCATTGCGATGGTTCTGAAGGATTATTCCCTCAAGCACGTTCTCGAAAAGGTAAGCTATCTTACAAGAGCTGACAATCAGGTTGTTGAGCCGGGCGAAGAATTCTCGGTCACAACAACACTCCACAACAACAAGTGGCTGCCTGTCACCTTTATCAAGATTTCCGAGCTTATCCCATCCGCCCTCAATGTAGTAAATCAGGATGTGGACAAGTTCTATACTTTTAGCGAAAACGGCCGAATGATAAGCACAACTTATCTTATGCCTTACCAGAAATACACCCGCTCATACAAGGCGACCATCGATTCACGAGGAAGATACTTCCTCCATGGCGCGACTCTTTACGGCGGCGATATTTTCGGTATTGGCGAAACTGTTGAACACGTCACACTTATGGAAGAAATCGTTGTTCTTCCGAAGGCAATTTCCTCCGGCAAGCTGGACGCTGTGCTGGGCGGCTTTTTAGGTGACTTTTCTGTCAACAGATTCATTATGGAAGACCCTATCCTTACCATCGGTTTCAGAGATTACACAGGCAGAGAGCCAATGAAGGACATCAACTGGCCTCAGTCTCTCAAGGCAAACAAGCTGATGGTCAAAAACTTTGACCACACTACAGATTTATCGGTAACTGTTATCCTCAATGTTGAATGCAGTGAAGACGGCAAGGAAATTATGTCTGCCCGTCAGGAAGCGGCTTTCAGCGTTGCGAGATATGTTTGCGAATATCTGGAAAACAAACGCATCAAATATTCCTTCACAACAAATGCCACAGCTGCAGGCGCTATCGGCAAATGGAATACCATTACAGAAGGTCTTGGCCGCCGCCATCTTTACACAATCATTGAAGGTTTGGGCAGAGCGACCTACGACAGCACAATGCGCTTCGGCAATATTCTTGAAAAGGCTGCTTTCCAGTCGGAAAACGGCAGAGCTCACATCGTTATCACTCCTGATATGCTCCCTTGCTGGGAGGCTCCGATGAGAAAGCTCTATACATCCTGTGACGGCCATGTGGCTGTCATCCGCGCCTGTGACTTTGTCACAGAAACAAAGGAGGGTGAATAATGGAACTGATTTTTGCGGCTAAATGCCTTTCATCCACATCATTTCTCTTCTTTGTAGGCTCCTACATAGCTCTTGTCTTCCGCATGGAAGTTGAGATTTTCCCTGCATTTGCCCTCATCGTCCTCGGCTCATTCATCTGCGGCATGGTCGATATGAAGATAAAGCCACAAATGCGCTTTGTCCCTCTCATCGTGGTTTTTGCCTCATTTTTCTGGGTGCGTGACCTTGCAACAGGGCTTACAATCGCTCTCTCGGTGCTTGTTTCTGTTATTATGATTTCCAGACAGGCCTACTTCCTCACATACGGCGAAGGCGCTGACGATTTTAAGCGAAATATCAAAATCATCGTATTCTTCCTTGTATTCTCGGCGGCATTCGGCATTACAAACCTTCTCGGCTCATCTGTTCTGCCTTATGTAATCGTCTATATGATTTCGGGCGTAAGTGAGCTTTCAATGCTCCGTCACAACGACGAAACCCTTAAGGAAAAGCGTTTCAGAATCCTCAATACATCCATTCTGGGCGGCACCTGTCTTTTAGGCTTCTTTATGGCAACAGACTATTTCATGCAGCTCTGTATGATGATAATCAAGGCCTTTGGCAAGTATATTTTCGGCCCTGTAATGATGGCGCTCACAACTGTTTCGTCCTACATCCTTTTAGGCCTCACCAAGTTCCTTGAAGACACAGTTTTCGAGCTTCTCAAGAGTAAAAACGGCAAGGGGCTTACATTTGAAAACCTTTCCGGTCTTGTCGACGACAACAAGTTCACAGGCGAACGCCCTGTGCTCGATGTTGTATTTTCGGTTGTTGTAACAATCATCATCATTGTGATTATTATTGCAATCATCCGTAAGGCTTTCAAGGGCTCAAGAGGACGCAGCACACGTCCTGCTGGTGAAACAAGAACGGTTGAACGTATTCCGCGTGTAAATTACGACAAGGATCTGTCCAGCGAAATCAAGGGCATCCGCAATATTTACCGCAAATTCCTCAACCTGCTCATAAGCCGCGGCATTGACATTCCTTATTATTTCACAACTGAGGATGTCAACGGCCAGATAACTCACGAAATTCCTGACAAGCAGCTTGCCGAAGACCTACGCGAATATTATATCCGCGCCCGTTACGGCGAAAAAGAGCTGACAAAGGAAGACCTTGCTAAAGCTAAACAGCTTTATGCAAATATGAAAAAGAAAAAGTAACAATCAAATAAATTGGCTGTCGCCATGAATTGATTTTATCATGAATTGGCTCACGCCATGAATTGCACCTGTGGTGCATTACGGTGTCTGCGACGCATCTTATAATACGGACTACGTCCTACACCTCATCCGTC
>JAZUBN010000109.1:0-2464 GCA_045638565.1 Oscillospiraceae bacterium
TTATGGAATTTATTTCATCAATCGTAAAATCGGTCAACGGTTTTATGTGGGACTTTTTGCTTTTGTTCCTTCTCGTAGGCACAGGCATCTGGTTCACAATCCGCCTCAGAGGCGTTCAGCTTCGCTATATCGGCAAAGCTCTCAAAACAACATTCGGCAATTTCGACCTTAAGGGTGAAGCTGCAGGTGCAGACGGTATGAGCTCCTTCCAGGCAGTTACAACTGCTATTGCAGCTCAGGTTGGCACAGGTAACCTCGCAGGTGCTGCCACAGCTATCGCAACAGGCGGCCCTGGCGCTATCTTCTGGATGTGGCTTTCCGCATTCTTCGGCATGGCTACAAACTTTGCAGAAGCAACTCTCGCTCAGAAGTACAAGATAAAGGGTGACGACGGCAATGTAACAGGCGGTCCTGTTTACTACATCCGTGCAGCTTATAAGGGCAAGCTCGGCAAGATTCTCTCTTCCCTTTTTGCCATCTTCATCATCCTCGCTCTCGGCTTTATGGGCAATATGGTGCAGGCAAACTCCATCGGTGATGCATTCAGAAATGCTTTCCACGTTAACCCTGTCATCATCGGCGTTATCATCGCTATCATTTCCTTCTTCGTATTCCTCGGCGGCGTAGGCCGTATCGCATCCATCACAGAAAAGCTGGTTCCAATTATGGCGGGCTTCTATCTTCTCGGTTGTGTGGTTATTCTCGCTCTCAACGCAGGCAATCTTATCCCTGGCATTATCAGCATTTTCAAGGGCGCATTCACATCTCAGGCTATTTTCGGCGGTACAGTCGGTACTACAGTAAAGCTTGCCATCAGATACGGTGTTGCACGTGGTCTCTTCTCCAACGAAGCAGGTATGGGCTCCACACCACACTCCCACGCTCTTGCAAAGACATATCACCCATGTGAACAGGGTATGGCTGCTCTCGTAGCTGTTTTCATCGATACATTCGTTGTTCTCTCCATGACAGCTCTTGTTATCATCTGCACAGGTGTTCTTGACGGAGCTTACGCTTCCGGTATCACACTCACCCAGAATGCATTTAACGCAGGTCTCGGCTCCTTCGGCTATCCGTTCATCGCAATCTGTATGTTCTTCTTCGCCTTCTCCACAATCATCGGCTGGTATTTCTTCGGCGAACAGAATGTGCGTTACCTCTTCGGCTCAAAGGCTGTCAAGCCTTATGCGCTCCTCGTTTGCGTATGTATCGTTCTCGGCTGTATGATGGATGTTGACCTTGTATGGGCAATTGCCGATATGTTCAACGGCTTTATGGTAATTCCTAACCTGCTCGGTCTTCTCGCTATGAGCGGTGTTGCATCAAAGCTTCTCAAGGAATTTGAATCCATAAACAAAAAATAGTCCACCGCATCTCACTTTCATATAGGAAAATCCCTCTGTAAACATTTACAGAGGGATTTTTATTATAAATCAGGATCAAATTCTGTGTAATAATTATGACCGATGACAGAGAATGCCGTTTTCCAGCCTTCGATACGGAACATAATGGAGGAATTAGGCGGCACATCGAGAGCGTTAGGCTTGCCGCTTTCCTTTGCAATACGTCTTACATAATACATTTCAAGGAAGTAAAGAGCTGCCAGAGCGCTGAGAAGGTTTTTAAGATTGCCCTCGGCATAGTGGTCGGTTCTGTCGTGCTTGACATTGTTGTAGGCCTTCCACCAGTAAAGGTCGCCCGCCTTGTCACGGCTCCAGTTTCTGAAAGGCAAAATCACAAGGTCGCTGCCTGCCACCTTTATCTTTACATTTCTGATGCCGCGGATATTATCCAGCATCCAGTTGCAGTAATCGGTGATATTCGGTCTTTCCTCCGAATCGAGACCGCAAACCTTCTTGCACATATGGTCAAATTCGGCGCCAACATCGAGAAGCTGACCGATTATTTCATTGGAGCAGGTGTTGTAATTGCTCTGTCGGAAATCTACATAGCGCGAAATTTCCTTGCAGTTTCGCTCGAGCATTGTGTAGTAGCTCCAGTATTTTTCAACAAATTCATCTCTTGTCATATTTATTCTCCATTAAGTCTTTTCCACCATAGCCGAAGGAAAAAGATAAATATTGTAAACGATGGGATGAAAAGCAGTATTTTCCATATAAGTGCAGTCTTCATAACGAGGGCAATAAAGGCGAGGATAAGCGGTATTGCGATGAGCATAAGCCACACCCAGCCTTTGAGAAAGCCTTTCGTGCGGTCTGCTCTGTATTCATCATCGGACAGCAAATCCTCAGTTATGAAAGTCACCCATCTCAAGTCTATCCAATCGAAAAATATCGTTTTGATAAGGCTTAAAAACTTATAAATCATTAAAACACGCCCTTATGTTTTTCATTCAGCGGATTCCATGTGCCTCTTATCTGGCATACCGCAAACATGGCGCAGAGGAAAATATTATGGGCTATCATACACGCCCAAGCCGATACGAGACCGAAGCCCAGCATCT
>JAZUBN010000110.1:0-4263 GCA_045638565.1 Oscillospiraceae bacterium
TACCATTTGCACAAATATTGTGTATAATTTATTCTTAACTAACTTTTGATGACAATAATTCAACAGCTAAAAAGCCACTCAAATGAGTGGCTTTTAATTTGCGGGAGGGGTGCTTCAGACCCTCCCCTATTTTTCTTCAATGTACATTTCTTCTGTTTCCATTTGCAGTTTCTTGAGGTTTTCGATTATTTCAAAAACATTGAATTCCTTTTGATTCTTGTTGATGATTTCAGTTATCCCATTAAACAGATGCAGATACATTCTCTTATAATCTTCCATAACATACCTCTCATAGTGGACTTGTATTAGTCCCATTATATCATATAAGCAAGATAAAATAAAGAGGAAATGAACTAAAATCAGTCCTTTTTTGAGGTGCTTATATGACCGAACAGAAAATCAAATCAGATGAAAGTATTTCCATAGGTGCCAATATCCGACGTATCCGTATAAGCAAGGGTATCGGACAGACCGAGCTTGTGCGTATGCTCCAGCTTGACGGCATTGATATGACGAGAGAAAGCCTTGTAAAAATTGAACGCGGCATACAGCACATATATGCTTCACAGCTTCGCGCCATAAAAAATGCCCTCGATACCACATATGATGAATTATTGAAATAGAAAAAGCCACTCCGATTGGAGTGGCTTTTTTTATTTATCTTACTTGATTCTCTTATCAACGTATGTTCTATGGAGCAATTCGTGAACCTTGCCCTTGAGAACGCCTGAATAGAGACCGGAGAGTGTTGGATTTGCTTCGGAGTGCTTGAGGATGCTCATCTTATCTGCCTGATAGAGACCTTCGCCGCGCTTCTTCTTCATAGCAAGGTTGCCGACAGGCTGACCGGCACCGGATACGCAGCCGCCAGGACAAGCCATAACTTCAACGAAGTGATAGAATCTCTTGCCTTCCTGCATTTCCTTAATGAGCTTTTCTGCGTTTGCAAGACCGGAAACGATAGCAACCTTAATAACTGTTTCGCCAACTTCGATTTCTGTTTCCTTGATGCCGTCAAAGCCTCTTACGCCCTTATATTCAAGAACCTGGAGAGCAACATTGGACTTATCTTCAGAAACACGTCTGATAACAGCTTCTGTTACGCCGCCTGTTACGCCGAAGATAACGCCTGCACCCGAAACGATACCGAATGGCTGATCGATTACCTGTGGATCGAGTTCATTGAATACGATACCAGCTTCCTTGATCATCTGACCGAGTTCCTGAGTTGTGAGAACGAAATCAGTTGCAGGACCCTGTTCATCGTTGAATTCAACGCGCTGAGCTTCGCTCTTCTTAGCTGTACATGGCATAATAGCAACAGAAATAATCTTCTTGCCTTCGTTCTTATACTGTTCCTTGAGAACTGCGCCGAACATCTGCATTGGGGAACGGCATGTGGAAAGGTGAGTGAGAAGCTCTGGGTGCTTTTCTTCAGCATACTTTACCCATGCAGGGCAGCAGGATGTGAAGAGTGGGAGCTTTTCAGGATTTTCAAGACGTGTGAGGAATTCGTTTGTTTCTTCCAGAACTGTAAGGTCAGCGCCTGTAACTGTATCGAATACCTTGTTGAAACCAAGTCTTCTGAGAGCAGCAACAACCTTGCCCATTACATCTTCGCCCGGCTTCATGCCGAACATCTGACCGATACCAACACGGACAGCAGGAGCAACCTGAACAACAACCTTGCAGTCAGGATCGTAGATAGCATCCCATACCGCTGCAACGTCATTCTTGATTGTGATAGCGCCTGTTGGGCAGACAGCAGCACACTGACTGCAGCCTACACAGCTTGTTGTATTGATAGGATCGCCGAATGCAGGTGTAATCTTCATCTTGGAGCCACGGCCTACAAAGTCGATAGCGCCGACATTCATAACTTCATCACAGACACGAACACAGTCACCGCAGAGGATACACTTGGAGATATCTCTTGTGATGGAAGCGGAAGAATCGTCGATTTCAGGAACAGTCTTGGAGTTCTGGAAACGAACGTTATTTACACCGTAGCGGCGTGCAAGTTCCTGAAGCTTACATGTACCGTTCTGGTTACATGTTGTACAGTCACGGCAGTGGGAAGAAAGGAGAAGTTCCAGAATCATCTTTCTGTACTTTCTTACCTTTGGAGTGTTTGTATAGATTTCCATACCGTCACGAGGAACGGAGGAACAGGAGGCTTCGATATCGCCCCATTTATTTTCAACTACGCACATACGGCAGGCGCCATAAGTGGAGAGCTCGGAATGATAACAGAATGTAGGAAGATCGATACCTGCCTTGCGGATTACTTCCAGAATATTCTTTTCATTTTCAATAAGGACGGGCATACCGTCGATCATCATTGTCTTTGGCTTAGCACACATAATTTAAGCCTCCTTTATAGCCTTGAACGGGCAGCCTTCAAGACAAGCACCGCACTTGATACACTTGGACTGGTCGATGACAAATGGCTTCTTGATTTCACCGGAGATAGCGCCGACCGGACATACTCTTGAACACTTGGAGCAGCCCTTACAGAGTTCAGGAACGATAACGATCTTCTTGAGAGCTGTGCAGGTCTTTGTCTTGCAGACCTTGTCCACGATATGTTCCATATATTCTTCACGGAAGTTCTTGATTGTGGAAACAACAGGGAAAGCTGCTGTCTTGCCGAGACCGCAGAGAGCTGTGGAAGAAATTGTATCAGCAAGTTCCAAAAGAAGATCAACATCTTCAGGAACGCCATTGCCTGCTACGATTCTTTCAAGGATTTCAAGCATACGCTTTGTACCTTCACGGCATGGAACACACTTACCGCAAGATTCGTTCTGTGTGAAGTTCATGAAGAAGCGTGCAACTTCAACCATACATGTATCATCGTCCATAACAACGAGACCGCCCGAGCCGATCATCGCGCCGACCTTCTTGAGGGAGTCAAAGTCGAGAGCGAGGTCGAGGTTATTTTCGATAAGGCAGCCGCCGGATGGACCGCCGATCTGAACAGCCTTGAAGTTCTTGCCGTTTCTGATACCGCCGCCGATATCATAGATGACTTCTCTGAGCTTTGTGCCCATTGGAACTTCGATAAGACCTGTATTTACAACGTTACCTGTGAGGGCAAATGCCTTTGTGCCAGGGCTCTTTTCAGGGCCGATGGACTTATACCAGTTTGCGCCCTTTACAATGATAGGAGCAACGTTTGCGTAAGTTTCAACGTTATTGAGAACAGTAGGCTTTGCGAAAAGACCCTTTTCAACTGTTCTTGGTGGCTTTACACGTGGCATACCACGATGGCCTTCGATGGAAGCTGTGAGCGCAGAACCTTCGCCGCATACGAATGCGCCGGCACCTCTGTTGATGTGCATATCGAAGGAGAAGTCTGTGCCGAGAATGTTCTTGCCGAGAATACCTGCTTCGTACATCTGGTCGATAGCCGCTCTGAGACGTTCGATAGCGAGAGGATATTCAGCACGTACATAGATATAGCCTTCCTGTGCGCCGCAGGCGATACCTGCGATCATCATACCTTCAAGCATTCTGTGAGGGTCGCCTTCCATGATGGAACGGTCCATAAATGCGCCCGGGTCACCTTCGTCACCATTACATACGATTTACTTTGTGCCTTCAGGCTGGGAATAAACCTGACGCCACTTCTTGCCTGTTGGGAAGCCGCCGCCGCCACGGCCGCGGAGGTTGGAAAGTTCGATTTCCTGAATGATCTCTTCTCTTGTCATATCGAAGAGAGCCTTTTCAAGAGCCTTGTAGCCGCCCGCTGCGAAATATTCATTGATGGATGTAGCATCGATGTGACCGCAGTGTTCGAGAGCAAGGCGAGTCTGCTTTTTATAGAATGGAATTTCTTCCTGTTCCTTATAAAGTACGCCGTTCTGTGTGTAGCCGAGTCTGGCTATGTATTCGCCGCCGACAATTGTCTTTTCAACGATTTCAGCGCAGTCTTCAGCCTTAACCTTTACATAGAGCCAGCCCTGAGGCTCAATACGTACCAATGGACCCATTTCGCAGAAACCGTGACAGCCACTCTTCTTGAGGCCGACAACGTCACCGTGAGGGTCTTTTTCCAACTGTACAGAGCAGTTTACACCCTTTTCGTCCATGATGCGCTTGAGCTCATCATAGATATTCATAGCGCCGCCTGCCATACAGCCTGTACCGCAGCAAACAAGGATTTTCTTTTCATGACCTGCTGCAGCTTCATATATTCTTCTGATATCGATAAGTTCCTGACGGGATTTAAGCATTCTCTTCAAGTCGGATCGTAGCCAT
>JAZUBN010000111.1:0-7270 GCA_045638565.1 Oscillospiraceae bacterium
TTTCTGCTCCCGATATCATTATCCGTAATGAGAAGAGAATGCTTCAGGAAGCTGTTGATGCTCTTATTGATAACGGCCGTCGCGGTAAGCCGGTAACCGGACCTAACAATCGTGCTTTAAAATCCCTTTCCGATATGCTCAAGGGTAAGCAGGGTCGATTCAGACAGAACCTCCTCGGTAAGCGTGTTGACTATTCCGGTCGTTCGGTTATCGTTGTTGGTCCTGACCTCAAGATTTTCCAGTGCGGTCTGCCAAAGGAAATGGCTCTCGAACTCTTCAAGCCATTTATCATGAACAAGCTCGTTGCAGACGGCTTTGCAAATAACATCAAGAGCGCAAAGAAGATGGTAGAAAGAGCAAGCACAGAAGTATGGGATGCACTCGATGTAATCATCAAGGAACATCCGGTTCTTCTCAACCGTGCTCGTACACTCCACAGACTTGGTATCCAGGCATTCGAACGAATTCTCGTTGAAGGCCGTGCTCTCAAGCTCCATCCTCTCGTATGTACAGCTTACAACGCCGACTTCGACGGCGACCAGATGGCTGTTCACGTACCACTCTCCGCAGAAGCACAGGCAGAAGCAAGACTTCTCATGCTTTCTGCAAACAACCTCCTCAAGCCACAGGACGGTGCTCCTGTTGCTGTTCCTAACCAGGACCTTGTTCTCGGCCCATACTACCTCACAATTGATAATGAAGAAGAAAAGGGCACAGGCAAGATCTTCGCAGACAGAGATGAAGCTCTCCTTGCTTACGATAAGGGCTTTGTGGGTATCCACGCTCCTATCAAGGTAAGAGTATTCAGAGAAGTTGACGGCGAAATGAAGAGCAAGATCGTTCCAACAACAGTTGGCCGTCTCATCTTCAATAACGCTATCCCACAGGATATCGGCTTTGTTGACAGAGAAAACCCTGAAACAATGTTCGATTTTGAAATCGACTTCACTTGCGGCAAGAAGCAGCTTTCTTCCATCATCAAGAAGTGCATCAAGAAGCACGGCTTTGCAGTGACAGCTGAAGTTCTCGATAAGATCAAGGCTCTCGGCTTCAAGTATTCCACACTCGGCGCTGCAACAGTTTCCGTTGCTGACATGAGCATTCCTGATGCTAAGTATACACTCATCGCAGAAACAGAAAAGCGCGTTGCTACTATCGACAGACAGTTCAAGCGCGGTCTTATCACAGACGAAGAACGTTACCGTCTCATCGTTGAAGAATGGGATAAGACAACAAAGAACGTTACAAACGCTCTTTCCAACCACCTTGCAAAGTTCAATCCAATCAACATGATGTCTACATCCGGTGCTCGAGGTTCCATCAACCAGCTCCGTCAGCTTGCAGGTATGCGTGGTCTTATGGCTAATACAGCAGGTAAGACAATCGAAATCCCAATCAAGTCCAACTTCCGTGAAGGTCTTTCGGTTCTTGAATACTTCATCTCCTCCAGAGGTGCTCGTAAGGGTCTTGCCGATACAGCGCTCCGTACTGCTGACTCCGGTTACCTCACACGTCGTCTCGTTGACGTTTCTCAGGACGTTATCATCAGAGAAGAAGATTGCGGCTGCAAGAAGGGTATCGTTGCTCGTGAAATCGTAGACGGCAATCAGGTTATCGAACCATTCAAGGACAGACTTGTTGGCAGATATCCTGTAAATGATGTTCTCCATCCTGAAACAGGCGAAGTTCTCGCTTCCAAGGATGAAATCATGAACGATGCATCTGCAGATAAGATCATCGCAGCAGGCATTACAGAAGTTGAAATCAGAACAGCTCTTGAATGCCGTGCAAGATTCGGTATCTGCGCTAAGTGCTATGGCTCCAACCTCGCTTCCGAAGAACCAATCGGTATCGGCGAAGCAGTTGGTATCATCGCTGCTCAGTCCATCGGTGAACCTGGTACACAGCTTACAATGCGTACATTCCATACAGGTGGTATCGCTGGTAACGATATTACACAGGGTCTTCCAAGAGTTGAAGAACTCTTCGAAGCTCGTAAGCCAAAGAAGACAGCTATCCTCTCCGATCTTACAGGTACAGTAAGAATTGAAGAAGGCAAGCGCGGCACAATGAATGCTGTTACAGTCACAAGCGAAGACGGCGAAGCTAAGACATACCAGATCCCAGCTAACATCGCTCTCAAGGTTGTTAACGAAGGTCATGTAAATAAGGGTGACGAAATCATCGAAGGTGTTTACAATCCACACGATGTTCTCAGAACAAGAGGTCCTGCTGCTGTTCGTGAATATATCATTCAGGAAGTTCAGCGAGTTTACCGTCAGCAGGGTGTTGATATCAACGACAGACACGTTGAAGTTATCGCTCGTCAGATGATGAGAAAGGTTCGAGTTGAAACAGTCGGTGATACAGACCTTCTTCCAGGCGTAATGGTAGACCTCCTCGAATTCGAAGACGCTAACGATGCTCTTATCGCTAAGGGCAAGGAAGACGGCAGAGAATACGAGATGGCAACTTGCTCCCCAACACTCCTCGGTATCACAAAGGCTTCCCTTGCAACAGATTCCTTCCTCTCTGCTGCTTCCTTCCAGGAAACAACAAGAGTTCTTACAGAAGCTGCTATCAAGGGTAAGATTGACCCACTCCTCGGTCTTAAGGAAAATGTTATCATCGGTAAGCTTATCCCAGCCGGTTCCGGTCTTGACATCTACAACGACGTAGCTTATAACGAAGTAGTCGAAGTAGCTGACGAAGAGTAATCCTTAAATAATATAAATATCCTGCATCATATGGTGCAGGATATTTTTTTAGCCGAGAGCAAAAAATATCAAAAAAATACTTGCATTTTGTCCTGCGGTATGATAATATATCTCTTGGCGAAACTACCAAAAAACAGGATGAATATTTAGGAAATATAAACAAAATTATTTTTCTGTTAAAAGTCAAATTTTCCTTGACACTCAATATATCTTATGATATAATTTCATCTTGGGAGCACAAATTGGGTGAAGTTTGCGAAAAAACTTCATCAGAAAGTTGCTTTTGGAGGAAAAATGCTGTCAGAACTGATTAAGAACAAACACGTGATCGGCCTGAAACAGACAACACGAGCTGTGAAAAACAGCACAGCAAAGGTTGTGTATATCGCGACAGACGCCGAAAACCATGTGAAAGATCCGCTCTATCAGCTTTGCACAGAGTGCGGCGTCCCTGTTATTGAAGTTCCTTCCATGAAGGAAATGGGACAGGCGCTCGGAATAGAAGTAAACACTGCGGCAGCAGCGATACTTCTCTAAATCTTGTTTATACCCCTTGACGGGTTTAAAATAACAATATATAAAGAAGGAGGAAATTATGCCAACATTTAACCAGTTAGTTAGAAATGGTCGTAATGTACTTGCTACAAAGTCCACAGCACCAGCTCTTCAGAAGGGTTACAACTCTAAGAAGAAGGTAGCTACAAACCAGTCTTCTCCACAGAAGAGAGGTGTCTGCACAACTGTTAAGACAATGACACCTAAGAAGCCAAACTCCGCTCTCCGTAAGGTTGCTCGTGTACGCCTTACAAACGGTATGGAAGTTTGGGGTTACATCCCAGGCGTAGGCCATAACCTTCAGGAACACTCCGTAGTTATGGTACGTGGTGGTCGTGTTAAGGACCTTCCTGGTGTGCGTTACCACATCATTCGCGGTGCACTCGATACACAGGGTGTTAACAACCGTAAGCAGAGCCGTTCCAAGTACGGTGCAAAGAGACCTAAAGCAGGTAAGAAGTAATTTAAACAAACAACACTTTAAGGTAAGTTAGAAAAAACGCAGCAAAGCAGTGTAGCTTTGTTTGGTTGCTTTCATATATATTGTTATTTTATATGGGGCGCATATCCAAACAAGACACATACAAAAGCTCAGCGTGCTTTTGAGTACCTATGAAATCATTATTTGAAGGAGGGAAGCAAAGTGCCAAGAAGAGGAAATGTACCTAAGAGAGATGTACTTGTAGACCCAGTTTACAACTCCAAGCTCGTAACTAAGCTCATCAACAACATTATGCTTGATGGTAAGAAGGGCGTTGCTCAGAAGATCGTGTACGATGCATTCGAAATCGTAAGAGAAAAAACAGGAAAGAACCCAACAGAAGCTTTCGAAGAGGCTATGGAAAACATTATGCCTGCTCTCGAAATCAAGGCAAGAAGAGTTGGTGGTGCAACATACCAGGTTCCAATGGAAGTTCGTCCAGAACGCCGTATCACACTTGGTCTTAGATGGATCACAACATATTCTCGTGCAAGAAACGAAAAGACAATGAAGGAACGTCTTGCAAACGAAATTATGGACGCTATTAACGGCACAGGTGGCTCTGTTAAGAAGCGTGACGATACACACAGAATGGCAGAAGCTAACAAGGCATTTGCTCACTACAGATTCTAATCTCTGTTGTGTGTAAGTAAGTATCTTTATTAAAGAGAAAGGAAAGTTAAGATGGCAAGACAATATCCATTAGAGCGTACTCGTAATATTGGTATTATGGCTCATATCGATGCTGGTAAGACAACAACAACTGAGCGTATCCTCTATTACACAGGTATTAACTATAAAATCGGTGATACACACGATGGTACAGCAACTATGGACTGGATGGCTCAGGAACAGGAACGTGGTATCACTATCACTTCCGCTGCTACAACATGTCACTGGACACTTGAACAGCAGACAAAGAAGAAGCCAGGTGCTCTTGAGCACCGTATCAACATCATTGATACACCAGGTCACGTAGACTTTACAGTTGAAGTTGAACGTTCACTCCGTGTTCTCGACGGCTCTGTAACAGTTTTCTGTGCTAAGGGTGGTGTTGAACCACAGTCTGAAACAGTTTGGCGTCAGGCTGACAAGTACCATGTTCCACGTATGGCTTATGTCAACAAGATGGACATCATGGGTGCTGACTTCTTCCGTGTCGTACAGATGATGCACGACCGTTTGAAGTGTAATGCAGTTCCAATCCAGCTCCCAATCGGCGCTGAAGATACATTCAAGGGCATCATTGACCTCGTAGAAATGAAGTCCTATATCTATAACGATAACCTCGGCAAGGACATCACAGTTGGTGAAATCCCATCTGATATGGCAGACGTTGCTGAAGAATATCGTACAAAGCTCCTCGAAGCTGTTTCCGAATATGACGATGAAATCATGATGCTTTACCTCGAAGGTGAAGAAGTTCCTGAAGACATGGTTAAGACAGCTATCCGTAAGGCTACACTCGACGTTAAGATGATCCCAGTTGTTTGCGGTACATCTTACAGAAATAAGGGCGTTCAGAAGCTTCTCGACGCAGTTATCGAGTATATGCCATCCCCACTCGACAAGAAGGACATTGCTGGTATTGACCCAGATACAGGCGATGCAGACTCCCGTCCATCTGATGACAATGCACCATTCTCCGCATTGGCATTTAAGATCATGACAGACCCATTCGTTGGTAAGCTCTGCTTCTTCCGTGTATACTCCGGTACAATCAACGCAGGTTCCCACGTTCTCAACTCCACAAAGAGAAACCGTGAACGTCTCGGCCGTATTCTCCAGATGCACGCTAACCACCGTGAAGATATCGAAACAGTATACTCCGGTGACATCGCTGCAGCTGTAGGTCTTAAGAATACAACAACAGGTGACACACTCTGTGATGAAAAGGCTCCTATCATTCTCGAGTCCATGGAATTCCCAGAACCAGTTATCCGTGTTGCTATCGAACCAAAGACAAAGGCAGGCCAGGAAAAGATGGGTATTGCTTTGGCAAAGCTTGCTGAAGAAGACCCAACATTCAGAACTTATACAGACGAAGAAACAGGTCAGACAATCATCGCAGGTATGGGCGAACTCCACCTCGAAATTATCGTAGACCGTCTCCTTCGTGAATTTAAGGTTGAAGCTAACGTTGGTGCTCCACAGGTTGCTTATAAGGAAACAATCCGCAAGAGCGCTGACTCCGATACTAAGTACGCTCGTCAGTCCGGTGGTAAGGGCCAGTACGGTCACTGTAAGATCACTGTTGAACCAAACGAAAGCGGCAAGGGTTACGAATTCATCAACAAGGTTGTTGGTGGTGCTATTCCAAAGGAATACATCGAACCAATCAACCAGGGTATCCAGGGTGCTATGCAGTCCGGTGTTCTCGCTGGTTACAATGTTGTTGACATCAAGGTAACACTTTACGATGGTTCCTATCATGAAGTCGACTCCTCTGAAATGGCATTTAAGATTGCTGGTTCTATGGCTCTCAAGGATGCTCTCAAGAAGGCAGATCCAGTTATTATGGAACCAATCATGCGCGTTAACGTTATCGTTCCAGAAGAATACATGGGCGACGTTATCGGCGACCTCAACTCCCGCCGTGGTCAGATCCAGGGTATGGAAGCAGTTGCTGGTGCACAGCAGATCCTTGCATTCGTTCCACTCTCCGAAATGTTCGGTTACGCAACAGATATGCGTTCCAGAACACAGGGCCGTGGTCAGTATACAATGGAACCATCCCATTATACAGAGCTTCCTAAGAACATTCAGACAAAGCTCATCGAAGGCAAGTAATTTTTTTGAAAAATCTTCTTAATTTCTATTGATTTTTTCTTAGAAATACAATATAATAGGATTATTGACATCCAACAATAATTATTATTGATTTTTTATCAGGAGGAAACCTCAAATGGCAAAGGCAAAATTTGAAAGAAGCAAGCCACACGTAAATATCGGTACAATCGGTCACGTTGACCATGGTAAGACATCCCTTACAGCTGCTATCACAAAGTACCTCTCCCTCACAGGTGGCGCACAGTACACAGACTACGCTAACATCGACAAGGCTCCAGAAGAAAGAGAACGTGGTATCACAATCAACACATCCCACGTTGAATACGAAACAGCAGAACGTCACTACGCACACGTTGACTGCCCAGGTCATGCCGACTACATCAAGAACATGATCACAGGTGCTGCTCAGATGGACGGTGCTATCCTCGTTATCGCTGCAACAGACGGCCCAATGGCTCAGACACGTGAACACATCCTCCTCGCTCGTCAGGTTGGTGTTCCAGCTATCGTTGTATTCCTTAACAAGTGCGACATGGTTGACGACGAAGAACTCCTCGAACTCGTAGAAATGGAAGTTCGTGAACTTCTCTCCACATACGAATTCCCAGGTGATGACATCCCAGTTATCAAGGGTTCCGCTCTCAAGGCTATCGAAGCTTCCAACGATCCAGCAGATGCAGCATACGCTCCAATCAAGGAACTCATGGACAACGTTGACAGCTACATC
>JAZUBN010000112.1:0-17296 GCA_045638565.1 Oscillospiraceae bacterium
TCCTACGCATGGCTGGCAGGCCAATTATAAGCGCACTTGTGCGCCGCTTGTATCATTAGGGCTATGCCCGAAAATGAAAAACCACCCGCTATGCGGGTGGATATTTATTGACTATAGCTTTGCAAATGAAGCACGGGGAGAGCGAAGCGGCATTTACTTCTTGTTCTTCTTTGCTGCTTCTTCGCGTTCCTTGCAGATTGCAGCCCAGCTTGGGATTTTTTCAAGCTCGGAAACGAAATCCTTCATAATTTCAGGGATGTTGAGACCCTGTGGGCAGGCGTGAGTACAAGCGCCGCAAGCCACACAAGCGGATGGACGCTTGTCTTCAGGGAGAGATTCGATAATCATAGCATTGATTGTAGTAGGCGCAAACTTGATGTCGTTATAGACAGAAATGAGCATTGGAATATCAAGACCCATTGGGCAGCCGTCTGTGCAGTAACGGCAGGCTGTGCAAGGCACTGCGTTTTTAAGACCTTCTGCGATTTCAAAGAGAGCCTTTGTTTCTTCTTCGGAAAGAGGCTTTTCGCCTTCGAATGTCTTTACATTGTCCACCATCTGTTCAAAGTTGGACATACCGGAAAGCACCATTGTGACACCCTTCACACCCTGCAGGAAGCGGAAGCACCATGCAGGAATCGATTCGTCAGGGCGCATAGCCTTGAGTTTAGCTGTGTCAGCTTCGTTAAGGTTAGCAAGCTTGCCGCCGCGGACAGGCTCCATAACCCAGATTGGAATGTTGTAGGAATTGAGAAGTTCAACCTTTTCCTTCGCACTCTGGAGTGTCCAGTCGAGATAATTGAGCTGAATCTGGCAGAATTCCATATCCTTGCCGTATGTATCGAGGAAGTCCTTCAAGAGAGCAGGCTTGCCGTGGCTGGAGAAGCCGAGGTGCTTGATTTTGCCAAGCTTCTTCTGCTGGATAAAGTAATCTACAATGCCCCACTTTTCATCCTTGTAAACGTCGATACAGTTTTCGCAGACATTGTGGAGAAGATAGAAGTCAAAATAATCAACGCCGCACTTTTCGAGCTGTTCTTCAAAAATAGCCTTAGGGTCATAAGTGCTTGCAATCTGATGACCAGGATATTTTGTAGCGAGATAGAAGGATTCGCGTGGGTATTTCTTAAGAGCCTTGCCGATGGAAACTTCCGAAAGACCGTTGTGATATGGGTATGCTGTGTCGAAATAATTTACGCCGTGCTCAATAGCGTAGTCGGTCATTTTTTCAACCTGTTCCTGATCGATAACGCCGTCAATGAGAGGCAGACGCATTGTGCCGAAGCCGAGAAGCGAGAGCTTTTTGTCCTGAAAATCTCTGTAAATCATAATTTATCTCCTGTTGGGGGTAATGTTGTTATATATGAGTATATCATAGTATATCTCTTTTGTCGAGAAGCGATGCTTCACAGCCTGTGGATAAATGGAAAATTTGTTGCATTTTCCCAAAAAATGTCGGTAAAATTCACACTTTTGCCCAAATTAGTTAAGGCGTACTACTTGACATTTTTCCTATTATATTGTATCATTAATCTGTAACCAAATTGTAACTAATGTAATTGATTTGTATATATTCCGAAAGGAGCGTCCGCTTGACAAATATTTTCAGAAAGATGAGCTATAGCCTGCTTCGCATCTGGGTCATCATCAAGGTGAACTTCTCCCGCGCATTGAGCGCAGGCGAAAACTCCGCACCTGTTGTTGGCGCAAAAAAGGCAGCAGCCTTTGCGGTTATGGCATTCATAACTCTTATCCGAATTACATTCCGTATTGCACACGGCATTTTTGAAGCGATAAAGAAGTTTTTACTCAGCTTCAAGACAAATATCACAGCTGAGCACAGCAGAGTGCGAATTGCATATGAATTCATAAAGGAAGAAATCCACGAATTCAAATATGGCAGACGTCCTCGAACAGTGCCTTGCCTCTTCCTCGTTTCTGTCGTTGTTATGATCGTTTCCCTCAGCTATTTCGGCGTCGGCGTGGAAGTTTTCGTAAACGGTGAAAGCTATGGCTTTGTCGACAGCCGTGACGAAGTTCTCGCCGTTGTTCGCGAGGTGGAAAATGAAACTGCCGAATATCTTGGCAGACCATATAATCTCAATGCGGATATTACATACGATTTCTCATATATGCAGCGTGACCGAATGATTGACAGCGCCGAGCTCAAGGATCTGCTTTTCTCCGGTCTCAACGAAATTTCCACAAAATATGTCCTTCTCCTCGATGGCGAGGTTGTAGGCGCACATACAAGCAAGACTTCCCTTGAGCTTCTTCGTCAGAAGGTGCTTGAATCCAAGACACCGGAAGAAAGCGATATGGAAACAACTTTCGTTCAGGATATTACTATCGAGGAACGCACAGTTGCCAACTCTCTCATCAAGACTCTTGATGAAATGGAAGCCGAGCTTATGGCAAATACACGTGAAGTGCTCGTTCATTCTGTTGAAAAGGGCGACACCTTCTCGACTATTGCCGAGCAGTACGGCATTTCCACACAGACACTCAAAAAGCTCAATCCTGATATTGAGGAAACAAAGATTCAGATAGGCTCAGATATCCGTGTTGCGGCTGCTGTTCCTGTTGTTTCGGTAAAATCCACACAGACTGTCACATATACAGAGGATATCGCCTACGATGTTGAGGTTGAATATTCCGATTCCATGTATAAGACTCAGAGCAAGATAAAGCAGAAGGGTCAGGTCGGCACAGAGGAAATCGTGGCTGACGTTATCTATATCGATGGCACAGAGGTTGAACGTGTCGAGCTTTCACGCACAGTTGTGCAGGAGCCTGTCACAGAAATCAAGGTTGTCGGCACAAAGAAGCCGCCTGCAAAGAGCGCAACAGGCAATTTCCGCTGGCCTATTTCGGGCAGAATCACATCCAAGTACGGCTACCGCTGGGGCGGCGAATTCCATAATGCCCTTGATATCGCAAAGGCTTCCGGCTCCCCTATCGTGGCGGCTGACGGCGGCACAGTAACACTTGCAAAGTGGAACGGCAACTATGGCCGCTGTGTTGTTATCGACCACGGCAACGGCTATACAACACTTTATGCCCATTGCAGCAAGCTTCTCGTAAGCAAGGGACAGAAGGTGGCAAAGGGCGAAAAAATCGCTCTCGTCGGCTCGACAGGCCGTTCAACAGGCCCTCATCTTCACTTTGAAGTAAAGAAAAACGGCAGAAATATCAACCCATATAACGTATTGCCATAATAAAGCAAAATAAAGCCACCCATTACTCCCCCAAAAGCCTCCCATTAATAAGGGGAGGGGGACCATCGGAACGATGGTGGAGGGGTTGTCACAATAAAAATCAAAGCCACCCAATCGGGTGGCTTTTGTTATTATATTTTACAGCATTTTTGGGTCGACCATATAGAAGTTCTTATGGTCAAGGGCAAGGAGTTTTTCGCCGATTTCTGCCGCCTTCTTTGTGTCGGAGCCGCAGAGGACGATGACCTTGTCCACATAATTTTCAAAACATTCAGGCACTTCGATGATATTGGCAAAATCCTTTTCTGCCTTTTCTTCGGCTGTGCGGATGTCCATAAGAATATGGTCATTTGCCATGATTTCTCTCATAACAGGACCCTTTATCTTGCGTGGAAGATAGGAAGGCTCATCGATGTAAGCCGCCTTGACTTCATCGAGAATGTCCACGATAGCGCGGATGGTAGGCTTGCAGCCTTCTTCCGGAGTGTTGTATCTTGGGAGAAGGTCACGGCAGTCGACTGTGCCGATGCGTTCCATGATAAGCTCGCGGAACATTTTAACTTTCGCCATAAGAAGCGGGCTGTTATGGCCTGATTTACGGACGTAAAGCACGCTGAGAGCCGCCGCGCCGCCCGAAACAGCGCCGCAGATGCCCTTGACACCCATACCGCCGCCGAAGCCGCCCATCATCTTTACAAATTCCTGAGGAACACCAAGCTCCCATGCGTCATTTGCCGCAAGGAATGTTGTTTCAGCGCAGTTTGTGCCAAAGCCGTCATAATATTTTTCGATGTAATCTCTTACTTTTCCTGCCATGATATTCTCCTTTTCAAATGGTGAACTATATTACTCATAATTATAAATGCGGGCAGGAAAAATGTCAACTTCCTGCCCGTATATATTGTTTATTCAAACATATTGAGGAACTTAATTGTTCTTGGATGCTTAGGATGGTCGAAAATTTCCTCAGGAGTGCCTTCTTCCACGATTTTGCCGTCGTCCATAAAGATGACACGTGTCGCCGCTTCTCTTACAAAGCGCATTTCGTGGCTGACGATAATCATTGTGCGGTGATTTTTTGCAAGGTCTCTGATAATGCCGAGCACTTCGCCTACAAGCTCAGGGTCGAGCGCCGCAGTAGGCTCGTCGAAAAGCATAAGCTCAGGGTCTGCCGCCAATGCTCTTGCAATGCCTGCTCGCTGCTGCTGACCGCCCGAAAGTCTGGACGGATACTGGTCGAGTTTATCGCTCAGTCCCACCTTTTCGAGAAGCTCCTTTGCTGTCTTTTCGGCTGTGGCTTTGTCTGCGCCTCTTACAATCATCATAGGCTTCATTACATTTTCAAGCACAGTCATATTCTTGAAAAGATTGTAGCTCTGGAAAACCATTGAGGTCTTCATACGAAGGTCGTGGACAGCCTTTTTGCCTGCCTTTGAGGCATCAACGGATACGTCACCGATTGTGATAATGCCCTTGTCAGGCTTTTCGAGATAATTTATACATCTGAGGAGAGTTGACTTGCCTGTGCCGGATGGGCCGATTACGGCAATTACTTCACCCTGCTTTATATCAAGGTCAACCCCTTTGAGCACTTCGAGAGAATCAAAGCGCTTGTGCAGGTTTTCAATTCTGATCATGATTCAATCCTTAATTTTCCCTGTATACCCAATATGCACGCAGAATCTGCGTGCATACCGGAACATATTTTAATATTTGTTCTTAAGTTTTTCTTCTATAATGCTCTGCACCTTTGTCATAGCGGCAATCATAACCCAGTATACAATGAGAACAGCAAGATAGGATTCTGTAAAGCGGAAGCTGTTTGCCGCTTCAAGCTTTGCTTTACCCATAAGGTCGATGATACCGACAGTAAAGCCCATAGCCGTATTCTTTGTGAGGTTGATGAAGTTGTTGGACAGAGGTGGGATGGCAACCTTGACAGCCTGCGGCAGAATGACGTGCCACATAATCTGAAGATTTGTCATACCGAGAGAATGGCCTGCTTCAACCTGTCCCTTATCGACAGAAAGGAGAGCGCCGCGGATAGTTTCGCACATAAATGATGCTGTGTTGAGACCGAGAATAAGCACCAGCGCAAATGTGGAGCTCATATCGCGGATAAATGTAACATATCGCGCAAGGCCGAAATAGAATAAGAAAAGCTGAGAAATAAACGGTGTACTTCTGAAGAATGAGATATACACCTTTGTGAGCTGATTGAGCACCGGCACCTCATAATGACGGATGACAGCAAGCACGATGGCAAGCGACAGCGAAAGCATGAGGGATAAAAATGCCAGTTTTAATGTGACAGGGATAAACTTTGGAAGGGAAAAGAGCAGATCTATAAAAAAGTCGAGCTCAAACATAATTGTCCTTCCTTTACTTAACGGCTATTAACCAATCTTGATGTTGTCCTTGTCTGTAACGTCTGCGCCAACCCACTTTTCAGAGAGCTTGGAAAGTGTGCCGTCTGCTCTCATATCCTGAAGAGCCTTGTTAACTTCTGCGAGAAGTTCTTCACGGCCGGAGTTCTTGAGGCATGGGTATGCGTTTTCTTCGCAGAATACTACATCGCCAACCTGCTTTACTTCGTAATCGCCCTTAGCTCTCTGCATTTCGAAGATGTTGTAGTTTGTGAATGTAGCGTCAACACGGCCGAGGTTGAGTTCTTCCCAAGCGGAGCCGCCGTCGAGTGTGATTCTTTCGATCTTTGTCTGTTCTGGGTCATACTGATCGAGGAACTGACCGGAGGAAGATGTTGGGTTGTAGATCATCTTCTTGCCAACGAGGTCTTCCATTGTTGTGATATCGTTAACTTCGTTTCTTACTGTGATTCTGTATGGGGAGTAAGCATAGATGTCTGTGAAGTCATACTTTTCTTTTCTTGCTTCTGTTACTGTGATCTGACGAGCAGCAAAGTCTGCCTTGCCAGCATCGACCATACCGAACATACCGTTCATATCGATAACTTCGAACTTGATTTCATGGCCTGTACGTGCGCCGATTTCTGTCCATACATCGATATCAAAGCCCTGGAGCTTGTCGTCTTCCATAAATGCGTATGGGAGCCAGTCGCCGCCGCAAGCAACGATGATAGGTTCCTTTGGAGCTTCTGTTGGAGCAGCTGTTGTTGCTTCTGTTGCAGGAGCAGCAGTTGTAGCAGGAGCAGCTGTTGTTGCTTCTTCCTTAGCGGAGCAGCCTGCGAGCATGGAGAATGTCATCACCATTACGAACATAGCTGCAAGTACTCTTCTGAGTGTCTTGTTCATTTTAGAGTTCCTCTTTCTGAAAAATTATAGATTTTTATGTGGGACGAATAATGCCCACCATAAAACAAAATATCAAAAAGTCTTCGTTAAGTCAATTTTTATAGCAAAAACCAATAAAAGATAACGATACCCCCCCTATTTGTCAATAAAATAACACGTTGATTTTTCTTTATAACCTGTTACTGTGGTTTGTCGAAAAATGTCGGAAAATGTCTTTGGATATTTTTCTCTTGCATAGTTAATCCATTCATTATATAATGATATTATATTAAGTATATGAAAGGAATGACACCTATGGTTAAGCTTGAAAAGCTCAATTTTGAAAACAAAAAGCAGCAGTATAATTTTATTGCCACAAAAATGACAGCTCTTGTTTCGACAGAGGACGATTTTATTGCCAATATGGCAAACGGCGCTGCTCTTTTGTGGAATATTCTCAAGGATATCAACTGGTCGGGCTTCTATCTCTGGAATGAGGAAAACAAGGAGCTTGTGCTGGCGCCTTTCTGCGGTATGCCTGCCTGCACACGCTTGAAGGACGGCAAGGGCGTATGTAATGCGGCAGTTATCTCCCGTGAAACTGTTGTTGTAAAGAATGTCCACGAATTCCCTGGCCATATCGCCTGCGACAGCGCATCCAATTCGGAAATCGTTGTGCCTATGATTAAGGATGAAAAGGTGATTGGCGTGCTCGATATCGACGCTCCGATTTTCGAACGCTTTGACGAAGAAGACAAGGCCGGCCTTGAAAGATTCGTAAGTATTTTATTGAAGTATAGTAAGATTTAGTGCGTCACCTGCGGTGACGTGATATGCACTATGTGCATGAATTGCGTAAACGCATGAATTGAGCTGATGCTCATGAATTGTCCCTTCAGGACATTATGGTGTGACTCCGTCACGAATTAAATAGGCGGAATGTCGTGGGCGCCATTCCCTACAAGGAATCCTGTAGGGGAGGGTCTCTGCGCCCTCCCGAAATATGAAATCCAACCTATAACACGAAAGGAAATACAACTATGAAAGTTTTGCTCATCAACGGAAGTCCACACGAAAAGGGCTGCACATACACAGGTCTTTGCGAAGTGGAAAAGACACTCAACGCAAATGGCATTGACACAGAAATCATCTGGCTCGGTAACGGCGCTGTCCGTGACTGTATCGCCTGCGGTGCCTGCAGAAAGCTTGGCAAGTGCGTTTTTGACGATGATATCTGCAATGAAATCATCGCCAAGGCTGAAAATGCCGACGGCTTTGTATTCGGCACACCTGTCTACTACGCTCACCCATCGGGCAGAGTGCTCTCCATTATGGACAGACTTTTCTACTCTGCAAGCAAGGTTTTCGCTCACAAGCCTGCAGCTTCCATCGTATGCGCTCGCCGCGGCGGCACAACAGCTTCATTTGATGTTATGAATAAATACTTCACTATCGCTCAGATGCCTGTTGTTTCCTCAACTTACTGGAACAACATCCACGGCAACAAGCCTGAAGAAGTCGTTCAGGACCTTGAAGGTATGCAGATTATGCGTAACTTGGGCACAAATATGGCATGGCTCATCAAGTGCATCGAGCTTGGCAAGGCAAACGGCGTGCCTGTTCCAACAGCAGAACGCGGCAATTCCACTAATTTTATCAGATAAAATGTCTTAAAGGAGGACATAATATGTTCAGAGAGCTTATAAGACAGAATAAAAAGCTGGCAGATGAACAGTGTATCGAAGTTCTGAAGACAGAAAAACGCGGTGTACTTTCGGTTATGGGCGATGACGAATATCCATATGGTATGCCGATGAATCATTGGTACAATGAGGACGACGGCTATCTCTATTTCCATTCGGGAAATGTGGGATATCGCCTTGAAATGCTGAGAAAGCACGATAAGGTGTCCTACTGCGTATTCGATAAGGGCTATCTTGTGGAGGATGACTGGGCATACCGTGTAAAGAGCGTTATCCTTTTCGGCAGAGTTGAGTTTATCGAGGACAAGGATACCATTATCGATATCGTCACAAGGCTGAGCCGTACATTTACAGATGATGAAGGCTTTATCACAAAGCACATCGAAAATAATCTTGACAGAACTGTGATGTTCCGTGTGAAAATCGAGCATATGACAGGAAAACTTGTTACAGAGTCATAATAAGCTGTTGATTTTCTGACCGATTTATGGTATAATATTTGTTGCTCATCGGAGGGCAAATTACTCGTAAGAAGTAATGAGCCGGATAAGATGGCAGGCTGAAACGCTTGCTTCTTATCCGGCTTTTTTGATGTTATATTATGCGGGCGCAGAGCCTTGTACCCAGAGAGAATCAATCCCTCCGTCTTGCTTTGCAAGCCACCTCCCTTTACACAAGGGAGGCTTTAAGATATTCAATACCCCTTACGAAAGGAAACTATTATGTCACACACAAAAACATTCACAGAGGGTAAGATACTCTCCCCTCTTATAAGATTCGCCCTGCCTGTGCTGTTTGCAATGTTTCTGCAGACAATGTACGGCGCTGTCGATATGCTTGTCGTCGGTCAGTTTTCCGATGCAGCGGCCGTTTCGGCAGTTTCCACAGGCAGCTGGGTGATGCACTCGGTCACAATGGGTATCACAGCCCTTTCAATGGGCACGACTGTCCTTCTCGGTATGCGAATCGGTGAAGGCAGACGTCACGAGGCAGGCAGAGTTGTGGGTGGAAGCATTGCATTTTTCGCTTCGATAGCTCTGGCAATGACAGTTATCATGTTTGCTCTTGCTCCGACCTTTGCAAATATGCTCCATGCTCCTGCCGAAGCCTTCGGTGAAACCGTTTCATACATAAGAATCTGCGCTCTCGGCGGCATTTTCATCGTGGCATATAACCTTATCGGCAGTATTTTCCGTGGAATCGGCAATTCAAAGCTGCCGCTTTACTCTGTCATCATCGCCTGCGTGCTCAATATCATCGGCGACCTTATTTTTGTCGGTCCGCTTAAAATGTCGGCAAACGGCGCTGCGCTGGCGACCGTTATTTCTCAGGGCACAAGCGTTGTGATTTCCTTCTTCCTCATCAAGAAAATGGGTCTGCCTTTTGATTTTTCTGTCAAAGACATCGGTTTCCACAAGGATATCATAAAGGAAGTGACGGGAATCGGTCTGCCGGTTGCATTCCAGGATGTGCTTGTGTCCATTTCATTCCTTGCTATCACAGCCATCGTAAACTCCCTCGGCGTTGTGATTTCGGCAGGCGTGGGCATTGCCGAAAAGCTTTGCGGATTTATAATGCTGGTGCCATCTGCCTTCGGACAGTCGATGTCTGCATTTGTTGCTCAGAATATCGGCGCAAAACGCCCTGACAGAGCAAGAAAGGCTCTGTTTTATGCCGTTTCCGTGTCGTTTATCGTGGGTGTGCTGATGTTTTATATTTCATTCTTCCACGGCGACATACTTTCGGGTATTTTCTCGGGCGAAAGCGAAGTTATCCGCTATTCGGCGGAATATCTCAAGTCCTATGCCATCGACTGCCTGCTGACCTGTTTCCTTTTCTGCTTCACAGGCTATTTCAACGGCTGCGGCAGGACTAAATTCGTAATGATTCAGGGCATCATCGGCGCATTCGCTGTGCGAATCCCTGTTTCCTATCTTATGAGTAAGATTATGCCGGTTTCGGTGTTCAGGGTCGGCCTTGCAACCCCTTGCTCCACCATCGTGCAGATTATTCTGTGCATAACATATTTTATTATGATGAACAAAAAAGAGAAAAATGCATAGTATAAAAGCCACCCAGATGGGTGGCTTTATTATTGAAAAATATTGTAGTTTGTGATATAATAATCGCCAGAGCCACCATAAACGGTAGGCGGTGCTGCCCTTACATATAAATCTTTGTTTTACAGAGAAATATATAAGAGGGGAGTGATTTTTATGGTAACATACGAAGGACTTTTTGCCTTTGCGGCAATTATCATTTCGGTAATCAAGTTAACTTATGAGATTACTCGTTCACATAAAAAATAACCGCCTCGTCGACCAAAACAGAGCGGTTATCTTTTAACTAAACTATTTGGGAGCACCGTCAACCCGGTGGCTCGTTCTTTGTACTTTTATTATACTACCAAAATTAAATGTTGTCAATAATATAAAAGCCAGTCCAAACGGACTGGCTTTGTTTTATAAGGTGACAACCCCTCCCCTTGCACAGGGGATGCAGGAAAGAGGAAATTATTCTTCTTCCTCGTCTTTTTCTTCAGGGAGGATATCTATGCGGAGTTTTTCGGCGCACAGGTCGTCGGTTTCAAGGATGGTGAACTTAATATTCTTATAGATAAATGTGTCGCCCACCTCAGGATAATCATCGAGGACTTCTGTGATATATCCGCTGACCGTGATTACATAATCTTCAAGCTCAGGGTCGGATATTTCCACATATTCCAGAAGATCGTCCAGCATTGTTGTGCCGTCAACTGTCAGCGAGCCGTCTTCGTTTTCCACGATATCAGGGTCGATTTCGTCTGTTTCATCCCAGATATCGCCGACAAGTTCTTCCAAAATATCTTCCATTGTGACGATACCTAAAGTGCCGCCGTAGTTATCTGTCACGATGAGGATGTGGTTGTGTGTTGCGCGCATCTGCTCGAGCGCTTCAGGGAGCTTTCTTGTCTGCGGAACGAATTCCGCTTCGATGAGCAGCTCACGGATGTCAGGCTCAGGATTTTTCAGCATTGCCTGCAGAAGCTTTGCCGCAGGAAGCACGCCCACAATATTGTCGATGGTGTCTTCATAGACAGGGATTCTCGAATAATCGCTGGAAAGAATGATTTCGATATTTTCCTTTACAGGGTCGTTGATGTCGATGGCTGTCAGCGCTGTGCGGTGTGTGACGATTTCCTGAACTTCGGTTTCGTCAAACTCAACGCACGACTGGAGAAGTTCGCTCTGGTCTTCGTCGATGACGCCTTCTTCCTCGACAGTTTCGATGATGGTCACAAGGTCATCATATGTGATGGCTGTTTCGTCACTCTTGCCGCCCCAGAGATGGGAAAGCTTTTCGATAAGCAGCATGAAAATAAAGACAAGCGGAGCTGTCAGCCACATAACCGCCTTGAGAATCGGGGAAATGAGCATTGAATAATTGTCGGAGAACTGCTTGCCAAGCTGTTTTGGCAGGATTTCACCGAAAATGAGCAGCAGGACTGTCATTACAAAGGTAGCGACAGCCACGCCGGCATCGCCCACCAGCGCCATTGCAACAACTGTTGCAACAGAGGATGAGCCGATATTTACAAGATTATTGCCGATGAGGACCGAGCAGAGAGCCTTGTCATAGCTGTCGCTGATTTCGACAGCCCACTGCGCTCTTCTGTTGCCCGATTCGGCAGCCTTTTTGATTCGTGATTTATTGACAGAGGCGTATGCAATCTCCGCAGAGGAGAAAAACGCCGAGCCTATCATAAGTAAAACTATGCCTACATATGGATTCATACAGCCTGTGCCTCCTTTACGCCGAGAGTATCTCTTTCGTCAAGGATGTCGCCTACAAGCTCTTCAAGGATGTCTTCCATTGTGACGATGCCGAGCGCTCTGTTTTTGTCGTTAACAACGACACAGAGATGGTTTCTCGTCTGGGACATATCGTCAAGAAGGTCATCGATAGGCTTATCAGCAGAGATAAGCATTGTCTTGCGCATGAGCTTGCGGACAGAAAGCTGTTTATCGCCGGCAAGATAGCTTTTGATGCATCTTCTTACGTCGATAAGGCCGATAATATTGTCCTTTGTGCGGTTGTACACAGGAATACGGGAGTATTTCACCGATGAAATAAGAGGCAGAATGTCTTCTCGTCTTGAGGAAACGTCAATCGATGTGACATCCTTAAGCGGAGTCATAATCTGACCTGCTGTCTTGCCGTCAAAGGCGATGGCAGAATGAAGAAGTCTGCTTCTGTCAGGGTCGCCCTCTTCGCTTTCGCCGAGAGTATCGATGATTTCGATAAGCTCGTCTTCTGTCACTGTCGGAGTCTGCTCGATTTTGAAGAATGAGCAAACCCATGAAGCAAGCGCATCAAATATTGCGGCAACAGGGGCAATAATCTTCATAAGCAGATGAAGTGACGGCGCAAAGAGGAGAGCCACAGTTTCAGGCTTATCCTTGGCAAATTCCTTTGGAATCATTTCAGCCACGAAAAAGACGACAACTGTGGTGATGATGGTGGTGATACCTGTGTAGCCTTCGCCCCAGGTTTTGGTTACGATGTAGGTGGAAAGTGATGCTGTGCTGATGTGCATGATATTATTGCCGATGAGAAGTGTGGAAAGAGCGTTGTTGAAATGCTCAAGGATAAACTCGGCATGAACGGCTCTTTTTTCGCCTTCTTCCGCTCTGTGGCGGATTCGCATAGGGTTAAGGGAGGCGAATGAGGTTTCAGCAGCGGCAAAATATCCTCCTCCGAGGATAAAACCGATAAGCAAAGCAAATAGTATCCAACTGTCAGAGTCCATAAGGGCAAATAGTTCCTTTCTTGTTTGTCGGCGGGAAAACCCCGCTTGGATTTGTATAGTGAGTATATTATATTATAATTTTGTGCAGTTTTCAATAAGAATGGAAGAGTGATGATAAGATTTGTAAGAAACCGACAAAAAACAGGGTGCTTTTGTTTGCATTGTGACGATGAAACTATCTTTGCAAGTGGGGAAATAGTGTGGTATAATGGAGAAAACTTAAAATATTTAATAATGCAGGAGCTTTGTCACATTTCGTAGGGGCGAGCAGTGCTCGTCCGTTTGGATAAATGAATAGTGAAGAATGAAAAGTGAATAATTGTGGTGTGACGAGGTCACATTGGATAGGTTCTCTCCCCCTGTCACTGCGTGACACCCCCCTCGTCAGAGGGAGGCGAGAGATTTTGTAGGGGACGGTGTTTACAACGTCCCGAAGAAAAATAATAAGGTTACTGCGCTGTATGGCGCAGATAATTCATTCATATAAAGGAGAAAATTATGAAACAGTACATAAAAGCCACACCCCTTGAGGGCATTGAAATAAAGATGGGCGAAAAGATCCACAACATCGCTTTCGGCTGGACAAAGGAACAGCTTATTTCCGCCATCGGCGCGCCGAAACGTCCAACAGAAACTTCCCTCACCTACTGGGGCTCTTCCCTCCGTTTTGATTTTGAGGATGACAAGCTGGTGTTCATCGAATTTTTAGGCGGCATTGACGGACCTTTCCAGCCTGCTGTCTATGGCAATCCTGTCTTTGAAATGGAAGCCGATGACGTTATCGCTATGTTCAGAAAGCGTGACAGCGATATGACAGACGAGGAAAAGGGTCACTGCATCACATTCAAAGGCATCAGCGTGGGACTTTACCGTGAAAATACTCCTGAAAGCGTAAGCGAAAACATCCGTGAATATGCAAATATGGGACATCCTATGTCTGCCGAAGCAATTATGGCTGAAAAGCGTCAGGCTGCCCATTGGGATACCTTCGGCATCGGCAAGGAAGGATATTATAAGTAAAGAAAAATTACAGTGTGCGATGCCACCTCCCCCTACAAGGAGGAGGCTGATGGGGAATTGTAGGGGCGACCATTGGTCGTCCGCATTTAATCCATACAAAACAAAAGACCATCCGAAGATGGTCTTTTCTTGTTTCTGTCAATAATTACAATTCGTTCTTGTAGATAACGCCGTCAATCATTGTGAAGCGGCAGAGTGTGAAGTTTTCGAATGGATTGCCGTTGAAAATCGCAATATCGGCATCCTTGCCCACTTCGATGGAGCCTACCATATCGCCTACGCCGAGGAAACGTGCAGGACGGATTGTAACGCCTTCGAGAGCATCTTCAAACTTCAAGCCGCGAGCCATACAGTAGCCTACTTCCATTGGAAGATGAGCAGTTGCCGAGCTCTTGTCGGCTGTCAGCATAACATTGATGCCCGCTTCGTTTAATACGCCTGCTGTTTCAGGCTGTCTGCCCCATGTTTCCATCTTGGACCAGCTTGGAATGAGTGGACCAATGATAACATCGACCTTGTTTTCCTTGAGAATGTCGATGATTTTGTAGCCTTCTGTTGCGTGTTCAACCGAGAAATCGAGGTTGAATTCGTGAGCAATACGGATAGCTGTTTCGATATCGTCAGCGCGGTGGGCGTGGATTCTTGCCTTCATTTCGCCTCTTACAACAGGCACGAGAGCTTCAAGCTGGAAATCCCAGTTAGGCTTTTTGCCTTCGCCCTTTTCAAAAGCGATAAGCTCGTCGGAATAATTCTTTGCCATCTGGAGCCACTTGCGGAGCATAGCGCCTGTGCCCATTCTTGTCCAAGGAGCAACCTTCTTGTTTGTGCCGTAGAAGCGCTTTGGATTTTCGCCGAGAGCCATCTTCATATGGCGGTGTCCCGGAATTTCCATTTCTTCAGGGGAATTGCCACGCAGCTTGAATGTAACGCCTGTGCCGCCGATTACGTTGGCAGAGCCAGGACCTGTATAACAGGTTGTAAAGCCTGCGTTACGCACCTTTTCAATGGACATATCGTGTGGATTGAGCGCATTGATGGCATCAAGTTCAGGAGTTATTGGGGAGGAGCCTTCGTTGCCGTCATTCTGAAGACCAGGCATTGTGTTAGGCTCGCCGAAAACGCACATATGTGTGTGGGCATCGATAAAGCCCGGTGTGAGCCAGCCGCCCTTGGCATCGATGATTTCAGCATTTTCAGGGATAGCGATGTTTGCGCCGTATTCCTTGATTTTGCCGTCTTCGATAAGAAGCGCACCATTTTCGATAGTGCCGTTGGTAACTGTGAGGACTTTAGCGTTGATAATAGCAATCATGGTTGTTTCTCCTTTTCAGTTTTGTTTTTATGCCTTAATCATAAAACACTTTTCTGTTAATGTCAATAAAAAATAAAGGATAAATATATAAAATATGTTGAGATTGCACAAGGAGTGTGCTATAATCTACCCATATATATTTCTACTGAAAGGCAGGATTTTTTATGCTGAATCTTAATCTTATAAAAGAAGAATACGGCTTTATGGGCGATACTGTTTTCCTCAATGTTTCGCAGGTTGTCGTGCCGCCAAAGCGTGTGCAGGATGCATACCGCCGTTTTATGGACGATTATGTTGCCAATTTCGGCATTGACATCGTGTCACGCGCGTGGGATATTGTAAACAACACCCGTCCTAAGCTGCAGAAGCTTATAAATGCAAAGGAATCTCACGAAATCGCCTTTGTCAAGAATACCGCCGAGGGCATTTCCATCCTTGCCAACGGCATTAAATATAATGAGGGCGACAATATTGTGATTGCCGACCAGGAGCATCAGTCGATTCTCTTTCCGTGGATTGCCGCCCATGAGCGTTACGGCGTTGAATTGAAGGTCGTGAAATCCATCGGCAAGGATGTGGATGTTGATGGCCTTATTGCCGCTATCGACGAGCATACAAGAGTGCTTGCCGTGTCTTCGGTGCAGTTTTCCACAGGCTTCCGTGCTGATTTGAAGAAATTGGGCGCGGCTTGCAAGGAAAAGGGGGTAATCTTCTGCGTTGACGGCATTCAGGCTCTCGGCAGACTGAAAATTGATGTGCAGGAATGTAACATCGATTGGCTTGCGGCAGGCGGCAATAAGGGTTTGCTGGCAACGCTTGGCGCAGGATTTGTCTATTGCTCGGACAGAATCGTAAATGATATCATCCCTTGCTATGCAGGCTATCAGAGCACAGTCAGCCACGTTTCTCCGCCATCGATTACGACAGAGTTTGACCATCTCGAATGGTATCCTCACGCAAGAAGATTTGAATCGGGCAATTTGAGCTATAACTGCATCGAAGCCATTTCCAACGGTGTTGATTTGGTCCTTGAGCTTGGCATTGAAAACATCGAAAGCCATATAAAAGTGCTTGAAAAGCATCTGAGAAGCCTTATTTCCGACCTTAAACTGACAGTTGTGCAGGCAAAGAATGAAAAGGATTGGGGCGGGGTTGTATGTGTATATTATCCGCCTGAAAAGGAAGCTGACGTTGTGAAGATTCTTGAAAATCATAAAATCGTCGGTACAATGCGCGGCGGATACATTCGTTTCGGTCTGAATTTCTATAACACAATGGAGCAGATGGAAATTGTTTCACACGCTCTGCACGAAATTGATAAGTTGGGAGAATAATTATATGAAGAAGAAACTTGCTGTCATCGGCTGCGGCGCTTTGGGCAGAATTATGTGCACAAATGTGAAGAAGCTGTTGGATGAATATTATGAAATAGTCGGTCTTTTTGACCTTAATACAGAGGCAGGAATGGCTCTTGCTAACGATATCGGCTCGGTTTTTGTGGATAAAATCGAGGATTTGTACGCCAAAAAGCCTGATATTACTGTGGAAATCGCAGGTGTGCCTGCGGCGAAGGCTTACGGTGAATACATTCTGCGTAATGTCAGCGATTTAATCGTTGTTTCGGTTGGCTCGCTTGCCGATGATGACTTCAAGGCTAAGCTTTATAAGGCGGCTGAGGAAACGGGACACAGGCTTTATATCCCTAACGGCGCTGTTGGCGGCTTTGATTTAATGCAGATTTTTGCTCTTATGGGGGCGAAAAAGGTGTCTATCGAAAGCACAAAGGCGCCGCGAAGCCTTAACGGCGCACCTTATCTTGAGGGCAGAGAGCTTTCTGAAACCGAGGAGGAGCTTGTTTTTGCAGGTAATGTGAAGGATGCCATAAAGGGATTCCCTAAGAATGTCAATGTGGCGGTGGCGACAGCCCTCGCTTCCGATTTTGCCGATACCGAAGTGCGAATCAGAAGTGTGCCAGGAAAGAAGGAAAACTCCCACGCCATCAC
>JAZUBN010000113.1:0-4520 GCA_045638565.1 Oscillospiraceae bacterium
AAGACGGCGCTCGACAAGGGCGGAGTCACCCTTCCTCAGCTCGACTTTATGACGGGCGGAGATCTTCTCAACCAATGCACCGCATCATCCTTTGCGAGCCGTGATTTTTCCGTTCCATTCATCGGTCTTTACGGCGCCTGCTCCACTATGGCGGAGGGGCTTCTCATTTCATCGGTATTCATTGACGGCGGCATGAAATATGCCCTTTGCGAAGCGAGCAGTCATTTCTGCTCTGCCGAAAGACAGTACCGTATGCCTATCGAATACGGCTCACAGCGTTCCCCTGCAGCCCAGTGGACTGTGACGGGCTGTGGCGCTGTGCTTGTTTCCGATGAGCCTTCGGAAATCATGGTTACACGGGCGAAAATCGGCAAAATTGTCGACCTTGGTGTGACCGACATTTCCAATATGGGCGCGGCTATGGCGCCCGCCGCCTTCGATACGATTAACGAGTTTTTCAAGGAAACGGACACTTCCCCATCCGATTTTGACCTTATCGTAACGGGCGACCTTGCTCAGGTGGGACACGATGTTGTTGTCGAGCTTTTTGACCGTGAAAATGTGGATATCTCCCCGTATTACGATGACTGCGGATGTATGATTTTTGACGGACAGGACACCCACGCAGGCGGCTCTGGCTGTGGATGCTCGGCAAGCGTTTTATGCTCCATTCTTCTCAAAAGAATGAAGGAGGGCGAGATAAATTCTCTGCTTTTCTGCGGCACAGGGGCGCTTTTATCCCCTACAACGTCAAATCAGGGCGAAAGCATACCGGGAATTTGTCATCTTGTGGAATTAAGGAGGGTGTAGTATGAATTATTTCAACGCATTCTGGGTGGGCGGACTTCTCTGCCTTATCGGACAGATTTTAATCGACAAAACCAAGCTGACTCCTGCCCGAATATTGACCGGCTATGTTGTGATGGGCGTAATTCTCACCGCCATCGGCATTTACGAGCCTGTTGTGGAATATGCAGGGGCAGGCGCGACTGTGCCTCTTTTAGGCTTTGGCTATTCGATGGCAAAGGGTGTTGAAAAGGCTGTCGCCGCCGATGGACTTTTAGGGGCATTCACAGGAGGACTTTCCTCAACAGCAGGCGGAATTGCGGCGGCCGTATTTTTCTCGTTAGTCGCGGCATTTATATTCAAGCCGAAAACTAAGTAAATATCATCAATTTTATTTGTAGGGGGCGGGGTCACCCCGCCCGCGGGAGGCGAAACGCCTCCCCTACAGAGTTTTCCAAATTTTTTTCAAATTTCCGAAACCAAAACGGATTTTTCCCGTCTAATATAGTGATGCATCAAAATTGGTGACCGCTCATTTACCCCGGCGGCACCAGAAGGGGAAAATCTATGGAGGACAAGCAGATTATCGAGCTGTTTTTTGCCCGTGACGAAGGGGCGATTTCAGCCGCACAGGAAAAATATTCCGCCATGTGCCGCAGTGTGCTCAGGCGTATACTTTCTGACAGCCGTGACGTGGAAGAATGTCTCGGTGATGTTTTCCTGCGCCTCTGGAATGCAATTCCCCCTCTCAGACCGCTTTCTCTCAAGGCGTATACGGCAAAAATTGCCCGTAATGCCGCCCTCGACAGATACGACCACAACAAAAAGACCGAGCTTATATCGGCATTTGACGAGCTCAGCCCATTCATCCCCGATGCATCACAAAATGTTGAAAACAGCGCAGATTCCGATGAATTCAAGGCATTCATCAATGCCTTTCTGCGTAAACAATCAAAAGAGGCGCGAATATTCTTTGTAAAACGCTATTTTTACGGCGAAAGCATAAGCGAAATAGCCATAGACTGCAAATGCGGCGAGGGCAAGGTCAAATCCTCCCTTTTCCGCACAAGAAACAATCTGAGAAAGGCCATGGAAAAGGAGGGAATGACAATATGAACAAGAGGTTTGATATTTTCATGAAGTCGATTGACGACGACCTTCTGGAAGAAGCCCAGCTTTATATTCCCCGAAAGCGAAGCTTTTTCAAGTCTCTCGGTCTTGCCGCCTGCCTTTGCATAGCCGTGGGAGCATATTACCTCTCCTTTGGTGGTTTCGGAGCAACAAGCGAAGCTGCCGCCCCTGACAATCTCTATGCCGAAATTGCCACAACTGCCGCCTGCGCCCAGGGCGAAGCGATTACCGAATCTGCAGTTATTACTACGGCAAATGATTCCTCTCCTGCGCCTACTATGGCTTCTTCGCCTGCATCTCCCCTTCCTGCAAATGCCGTTGTCTGCGGATTTTCCGTAACGGAAGATGAAAAAACCATAGATTTTTCGGTGGGCGAAATGGATTTCACCCTCAAGGCGCTTGAAACCGATGACCTTGCCGACCAGAAATACCGCAACGTGCTTCTCTCCGACGAAGAAAAGGAAACAATAACATGGTATTCGGAGGACGGCGACACAAAATATTCCCTTGAGCTGATCGAAGGCGACTACGACCTCCTCTATTCGACAGCCAAGGAAATAGCGGGCAATCTCGGAATCAGAATAAAGAAAACCGATAAAATTGTAAAATAATTTATAATGCCTCGTTTGCCGTTGATTTTCATATATTTTTATGGTAAAATAATGTTTACAGACTATTTTATTGTAAATAAAGGAGCGTTATCATGCGTGACGGCAAGTTTACCTTTTCCGGTATTATGATGCTTATCTGCCTTGCTGTATTTATTATTTATACAGGCGGCAATATCGCAGGTATCTGGCACTAAAAGGACCGTTACCGGTCCTTTTTTCATACCGCTGCCCTTTCGCTCCGGACGGGAGATATTATGAAAAAATCGACTTTATGTCTGATTCTCATTGCTGCAGCCATTCTCATCGGCTGTCTTATGGGGCTTGGCAAGCTTTCGGGATTCTATAATTCGGAAGCTCATCTCACAGCCGCAACGGACAGCGACAAGCCAAAGGTGGAAGCGCCGGATTTTTATGTCTATGATATGGATGGCAATAAAGTGAGCCTTTCCTCCCTTCGTGATGGACGCAAGGCTGTCATCAATTTCTGGGTATCGTGGGAAGAAGACTGCGTAGTCGGTCTTGAAAGCTGTGAAAAAGCCTACAAGGAATTTGGCGATGACGTACTTTTTATGATGGTCGACCTTCCAAATGACGGCCGAGAAACAGAGGATATGGCAAGACAGCTTATAAATGCAAAGGGCTGGACTATCCCATTTTATTTTGACACCGATAATGAAGTCTTTCAGTATTATGATGTGACAGGGCTTCCTTCCACATACATACTCAATTCAGACGGCACCTTCTATGGCTTTACTCAGGGTTCGCTGGAAACAGATGCCCTTATCGATGCCATAAATAACGCTCAGTAAGGGAGGTAACCTGAAATGCAATATCTTATTTCATTTCTCGAAGGCATTGTAACCTTCATTTCGCCTTGTATGCTGCCTATGCTTCCACTGTACATCATGTATTTTTCGGCGGGCAAGGGCAAAAAGCATACTTTTATCAATTCCTGCGGCTTTGTGGTCGGATTTTCGATTATATTCATCGCCCTCGGCGCGCTGGCATCCACATTCGGAGCATTTTTATCGAGCCATGAAACTCTCGTCAATATAATTTCAGGCGGTATTGTGGTGCTTTTTGGTCTTAATTTTGCAGGTTTTCTCAATATTCCGTTTCTCAACCGCACACTTAAAGCCGAAAGCAGCATAATTCCTGACGGATTTTTCAGCGCAATACTCTTCGGCATGGTCTTTGCCGTGGGATATTCACCTTGTGTCGGCACATTTTTAGGCTCGGCGCTTATGATGGCTTCACAGCAGGGCTCTGTCATGAAGGGCACACTTATGCTTGTCTGCTATTCTCTTGGTCTCGGTCTGCCGTTTATAATGTGCGGCTTGCTTCTTGAAAGACTGCAGGGCACATTCGATTTCATCAAAAACAATTATAAAACCATAAACCGCGTGTGCGGCCTGCTTCTCATCATCGTCGGAATATTTATGATGAGCGGCAAAATGGGCGATCTGCTCGGTTTATTAAGCTAAATCAATCTACTTAACGGGGAAATTAAAATATGAAAAAGAATCTGATACTCATCATCGGCATAGCTGCAATTCTCATTGCCGCTGTACTTGCATATAACAAGCTTGGCGCGCTTTACACACCGGAAAATTATCTTCCGACTGCCGCCGACAGCGAAAAGCCTAAAATCGACGCTCCTGACTTTGCGGTCTACGATATGGACGGCAATCCTGTCATCCTTTCCGAAATCGGCAAGGGCAAAAAGGTAGTGCTCAATTTCTGGGCCACATGGTGCAAATACTGCAAGGAAGAAATGCCTGATTTTGACGAGGTTTACAAGGAAATGGGGGACGACGTGGTCTTTATGATGATAAATCTCCCTTACACAAGAGGTGAAACTGTGGAAAAGGCAAAGGAATACATCGCAGAAAACGGCTTTTCCTTCCCTGTTTACTTTGACAACGATCAGGATGTTTATATGAATTACGACGTATCAGGTCTGCCTGCCACATACATCATCAATTCAGACGG
>JAZUBN010000114.1:0-3167 GCA_045638565.1 Oscillospiraceae bacterium
AAGCGGTCCCCCTTCTCCTACTGGAGAAGGCATTAAAACACGAAAGGAAACATAATTTAATGCTTACATCAAAACAGCGCGCTAATTTGCGCAAGCAGGCTAACTCTATCGATACAATCTTCCAGATCGGCAAGGATGGCGTTGGCGAAAACCTCGTAAACCAGCTTCTCGATGCTCTCGAAGCACGTGAGCTCATCAAGATCCGCGTTCTTGAAAACTCCCTTATGACACCAAGAGAAGCTTCCGACATCGTTTGCGAAGCTACTGGCGCTGACCCTGTTCAGGTTATCGGCACACGCTTTGTCATCTACAAGAAGAGCGAAAAGAACCCACGCATCGTAATCGACTAATATGAAAATCGGCATTTTCGGCGGCACATTCAATCCCCCTCACATGGGGCATATAGAGGCGGCAAAGAGCGCCATCAGGCTGGCAGGGCTCGACCGTCTTATTCTCGTGCCGTCAAATATTCCGCCTCACAAAGTATTGCCTGAAAACACAGCCAACAACGAACAGCGCCTTTTAATGACACATATGGCGGCTGAGGAAATAGGCTGTGAAGTCTCCGCCATCGAGCTTATGCGCGAGGGCAAGAGCTATACAAAGGACACCATCGCTTTTCTGGCAGACAAGTATCCTGACGACAGCCTTTATTTCATCATGGGCACCGATATGCTGCGCACTTTTGAAAGCTGGTACTGCCCTGAGGAGATATTAAAGCGTTGCACCCTTCTCGCTCTGTGCAGAAATGAAGCCGAAAGGGAAAATATGCTTGTCTACAAGGCGAATATCGAGAAAAACCTTGGCGGCAATGTCATCGTTGTGGAAAACGATGTGCTCGAAGTGTCAAGTACCGACATCCGCACAAAAAACAGCAGCTTAATCCCTCAGTCGATAGCAAATTATATCGACAAAATGGGATTGTATAAGTAGAGTTATGTGCCTGCGGCGCATTGAAAAGGCGGTACGTCGAGGGCGCCGTACCCTACGAAAATAAATGTAGGGGATGGTGCTTGCCAACATCCCGCCCCTATCCAATCCGTCGGAGACACCTCAACGTTCCGCAGGAACATATCGCTCGTGATTTACACGAATATCCCATTTATATATCGCATTTGCAACGCAAATATATCGCGTTGCGCAGCAACAAAAAACTATGCTTAACACAATACACCAATATCTTTCAGAAAATCTCAAACCGTCCCGCCTTGCTCACACTATGAATGTGGCAGACCTTGCCCGCCATCTTTGCGAAAAACATGGCATCAACCCTGAAAAAGGATACCTTGCAGGTCTTTTACACGACTGCACAAAGTATAAAAATACCGCAGAGCAGTTGACCTTGGTGGAAAAATATAATATAATATTAGAATACGGGGTCCCGGGCATGGAGCCTTGCCTTCACGCCGACACAGGGGCCGAGGTGGCACGTGATATGTTCGGCATTGACGACGAAATATACAATGCCATAAAATACCACACTCTCGGCAGAGAAAACATGACAGACCTCGAAAAAATACTCTATATTGCCGATAAATGCGAAGTTGGCAGAGATACTCAGCTTACAAAGGCGCCGCTCTGGCGCAGTATGGCAGACGAAAGCCTCGACAAGGCTTTGCTGGACATTATTTCGGACAATATAGAATATCTCGCTTCCAAGGGAGCGACACCTCACGCAAACACACTCGCCATCCTTTCACAGCTTGAAAGGTCCACTCAGAAGGAAGTGTAACTATGAAATTATATGGCGGTAAACACCAGCCAGGCAGAAAAACAACTGAAGAAACTGTAACAACGCCTCTCACACCTGAAGAACAGGCAAAGCAAACTCGTCTTGAACGCAGAAAAAAGGTGGCACGTCAGCGTCAGCTTATTCTGGCAGGCGGTATCACCCTTGCGGCTATCGCTGTTATCGCTCTGCTCTTTAATATTTTCGTCCGTCCGCCCGATGTTTCCACCCATTCCACAGAGGTAATGACAGATAACAAGGGCAACATCATCCCGCCTTCCGAAGGTCAGCCAACCCTGACCGATGACGAAGACCACGGCGACCGCAAAAAGGATTACTACACCTTCCTGCTGTGCGGTCTCGATCAGGACAAGACGAGAGCCGACACCATCATGGCTGTTTCTTACGATGTTCCTAACGGCATCGTAAATGTCATGAACATCCCTCGTGATACCATCGTCGACGCCAACCGCAAGATAAAGAAGATCAACAGCGGCTTTACAAAGGGCATCGACAATCTTAAAAAAGAAGTTATGAGCGTCACAGGCATTCCGATTGACCGTTATGTCATCATCGATTTCCAGGGCTTTGAAGAAATCGTCGATGCAATCGGCGGCGTAAAATACAATGTGCCTGTCCGCATGAAATATGACGACCCAACTCAGGATCTCCACATCGATCTTCAGCCTGGTATGCAGACATTGAACGGCAAGAAGGCTCTCCATTTTGTCCGTTTCAGAAAGTGCAATCAGGGCGAATCGGGCGGCTATCCTGGCGGCGATATCGAAAGAATCCAGGCTCAGCAGGAGTTCATCCGCGCTGTCTTAAAGCAGCTTGCCTCCCCGACAAAGATTCTCCAGATTGACGATGTATGGGATGCTGTCTACGAAAATGTGGAAACCGACCTCAATCTTTCGGAAATCGTATGGTTTGGTATGCGCGCCATCACAATCAATGGCGAAAATATCCATATGACCACAATGCCGGGCTATGACAAGTATCTTTTCGAAGCCGATTTCGGCCATATGCAGTCCTACTATATCCCTGACGAAGCGGCGATTCTTGAATATGTCAACGCAAACCTCAATCCATATACAGATGATATCACAAAGCTTCATCTCAAGGATATCTCGGGCTATGCAACATCGGACCCAGGCAAAAAAAATGAAAAACCGGTAGAAGAAACCACACAGGCGCCAACTTCTGCCGTTGAACCTACTGAAGCTCCAACTGAAGCTCCAACAGAGGCGCCTACCGAAGCACCAACTGAAGCTCCAACCGAAGCGACCACAGAAGCACCGACCGAAGCCCCAACTGAAGCACCTGCTGAAGAAACAACAACAGCAGCTCAGTGACGTCCCAACACGGGATGGTTCTCGTAAAAAATGAATTCTCGCTCCCCTTGTAATTCACACTCCAACAAGCAGGCTTGTTGGGG
>JAZUBN010000115.1:0-3509 GCA_045638565.1 Oscillospiraceae bacterium
GGTATTTTTACAGAATTTATGGAACAGCGCGGCCCTGGTCACACAGTCGGCTCACGCAAGATTTACGAAAAGGGCTTTTTAGACTATAAGAAGGACATCGAAGATGCTCTCAATGCCCTCGACTATATGAACGACCCACAGGCTGTTGAAAAGCGTGACCAGCTCAAGGCTATGAGCATTATGTGTGATGCCATCATCATTCTCGGTGAGCGTTATGCGGCTCTTGCCACAGAAATGGCTGAAAAGGAAACTGATGAAGTGAGAAAGGCTGAGCTTTTGCAGATTGCTGAAAACTGCAAGGTTGTCCCTGCTCACAAGCCACAGACATACTGGCAGGCTATTCAGATGTACTGGTTTGTTCATCTCGGTGTTACAACAGAGCTCAACCCTTGGGATGCTTACAGCCCTGGCAGACTCGACCAGCACCTCAACCCATTCTATCAGAATGATGTAGAAAACGGCATTCTTGACGACGAAAGAGCTCTCGAGCTTCTCGAATGTCTCTGGGTTAAGTTCAACAATCAGCCTGCTCCTCCAAAGGTGGGCATCACTCTCAAGGAAAGCTCCACATACACAGACTTTGCAAACATCAACACAGGCGGCATCACAGAGGACGGCAAGGACGGCGTAAACGACGTCAGCTATCTCATCCTCGACTGTATGGACGAAATGAAGCTTCTTCAGCCTTCCTCCAATGTACAGATTTCCCGCAAGACTCCGCACAAGTTCCTGCTCCGTGCCTGCGAAATTTCCCGCAAGGGCTGGGGTCAGCCTGCATTCTACAATACAGAAGCTATTATTCAGGAGCTTCTCAACGCAGGCAAATCTATCGAAGATGCTCGTAAGGGCGGTACTTCCGGCTGTGTTGAAACGGGCGCATTCGGCACAGAAGCATACATTCTTCAGGGTTACTTCAACATCCCTAAGATTCTTGAACTCACACTCAACAACGGCTTTGACAAGGTTTCGGGCAAGCAGCTTGGTCTGAAGCTTGGTTTTGGTACAGATTTTGATACATATGAAAAGCTCTGGGATGCATTTGCCGCTCAGATGAAGCACTTTATCGATATCAAGGTACTTGGCTCCAATGTCATCACTCAGCTTTACGCAAAATATATGCCTGCGCCTTTCCTTTCCATCATCACAGACGACTGTATTTCCCGTGGTATGGACTATAATGCAGGCGGCGCACGCTACAACACAAACTATCTGCAGGGCGTTGGTATCGGCACAATTTCCGACTGTCTTGCCGCTTTAAAGTATAACGTATACGATAAGAAGAAGTTCACAATGGACGAGCTTATGAAGGCTCTTGAAGCTGACTTTGTTGGCTATGAAGCTATCCACAACATGGTTTCCAACAAGACTCCTAAGTACGGCAACGATGATGATTATGCAGACGAAGTTATGACAAGCGTCTTCAATCTCTATCAGGGTCTTGTGACAGGCAGAGATAATATGAGAAACGGCCACTGGAGAATCAATATGCTGCCTACAACATGTCATGTTTACTTCGGCGAAGTATGCGGCGCTCTTCCTAACGGCAGACGTGCAAAGCAGCCGCTGAGCGAAGGTATTTCTCCTGAAAAGGGCGCTGACACAAACGGTCCTACATCGGTTGTAAAGTCCTGCTCCAAGATGGACCATCTGCGTACAGGCGGCACACTGCTCAACCAGAAGTTCACTCCATCTGTTCTCAAGGGCGAAGACGGTCTTGAACAGCTGGCAAATCTTGTCCGCTCCTACTTTGCTCTCGACGGACATCACATTCAGTTCAATGTAATCGACCGCGAAACTCTCATCAAGGCTCAGCAGAATCCTGAGGATTACAAGGACCTTATCGTCCGTGTTGCAGGCTATTCTGACCATTTCCGCAATCTCAGTAAGGCTCTTCAGGATGAAATCATCAACCGCACAGAGCAGAGCTTCAACTAAGGTGGCGTTATGGAAAACAAACCAAGCATTTTTGACATAAATTTCAAGGACCATATCATCTGGCAGTTTGCCTTTGAGCTTTGCGAGGAAATCGCAATTTCTGTAAAGGACGAGCTTATGGAGATGGCGCCTTCGATTTATGAGGAAAATCCTCACGGGCTGACTTCTGTATGGGAGGAAGTATGTGTGGCTGTTCACGCTCTCGGTGAATTCGAAGACGAAGAGGGCGACGATACCTACTGGCTTAACTGCGAGGACATAATCAAAAATCTCATTGCATCCAAGGTATCCGACCTCGATTCCCACAAGAAGATGGCGCTTTACTGGATAACTCCTGACACAGAAAAGTTCCCTGAGGACACAACCGACATTGAAGAATCGGATGTGGACGAAGACAGCATTATCGAGCTTATTCTGCAGGAAAACATCCGCAATATGGCTTATGATTTTGAAAACGAGGCTGTATATAACGCAAGATGCGGAGATGTTGAGGAAGAATAATTTATAAAAATACGGGAGGGCGAATTTAGTAGTTTCTCTCCCCCCGTCTTGCTTCACAATCCACCCCCCTCGTCAGAGGGAGGCAAGGATATTTATCTACACAAATTAAATCATTTCAAAATAATAGGAGGAAATATTATGAAACTCGGTTTTATCGGCGCAGGTAACATGGCATCCGCAATTATGGGCGGTATTATCAATGCAGGTATCGTAAACAAGGAAGACATCATCGCTTCCGACGCTTTCCAGGGCGCACTCGACAAGGCTCAGGCTAACCTCGGCATCAATGTAACAAACGACAACAAGAAGGTTGCAGCTCAGGCTGACGTTCTCTTCCTCGCTGTCAAGCCACAGTTCTATATGGACGTTATCATCGAAACTCGCTACCACGTTCGTCCTGAAACAATTATCGTAACAATCGCTCCGGGCTGGACACTTGAAAAGACAAAGGCTGCTTTCGGCAAGGAGCTGAAGATTGTCCGCACAATGCCTAACACACCTGCTATGGTGCTTGAAGGCATGACATCTGTATGCCCTAACGAGCTCGTTACAAAGGAAGATCTTGACTTCGTTCTCAAGCTCCTCGGCTCTTTCGGTAAGTATGAAATCATCGCTGAATATATGATCGATGCAGGTATGGCTGCTGCAGGCTCTTCCCCAGCTTATGTTTACATGATGATCGAAGCTATGGCTGACGGCGCTGTTATGTACGGTATGCCACGTGACAAGGCTTACAAGTTTGCGGCTCAGGCTGTTCTCGGCTCTGCAAAGATGGTTCTCGAAACAGGTATGCACCCAGGCGCCCTCAAGGATATGGTTTGCTCCCCAGCAGGCACAACTATCGAGGCTGTCAAGGTTCTCGAACAGGAAGGCTTCCGCGCAAGCATTATCGACGCTATGATAGCTTGCGTTGAAAAGGGCAGAAAGATGTAACTTTCGCTTTGCTCTCCCCATAAAACATAGATAATCATAAGCCTCCCCTTGTTAAGGGGAGGTGCTGAACAAAGTGAAGCGGAGGGGTGTAGGGTGTAACCCGTCTATTTGATTTACAACCCCTCCACCGCCATACGGCG
>JAZUBN010000116.1:0-10978 GCA_045638565.1 Oscillospiraceae bacterium
CTCCTAAAAGCAGTATGTCTGCTGTCGACGATACGACTCTCATGAGCCATATTCTTTCAAGTTCTTTCAAGAATAAATATTCCGTTGAGGAGGACAGAGAATCGGCATTTGAAGTTATCAGCGAGCTCAACGAAGAGCAGGCTGCAGCTGCGGAGAAGGATGCCGAGGCAAAAGCTAAGGAGAAAGAAGAAAAGGAAAAAGAAAAGAAGACTGCCTCCAAAAAGAAGACTTCTTCCTCTCGTAAAAAGACCAATGCTCTTGAAAAAGCCATCAATACGACAGCCAATACTATAGGCCGTGAAATAGGCAAAAAGATCGTGAGAGGCATTTTTGATAACTTCTTCAAATAAGTCTTACAAGATAAAAAGCAGACCATATGGCCTGCTTTTTATTTTGTATTTTTTGTCATATTTCCTGCCCATTTCTCTTGAAATATATATCTGTGAGTGCTATAATATTTTTGTACGGACTAATATACAATATTATAATACATATAAGGAGAAAGAAATGGAAATCAAAAAGTTGGCTACTGCCGGAACACTCGAATCGAGTGACGCATTTATCACAGTTGAGCCAAATGAAAACGGAATTGAGCTCAATCTCGAATCTGTTGTTATCAACCAGTTCGGCGAAGAAATCGAAGCTCTCGTTTATTCCGTTCTTGACGAACTTGATGTGAAAAATGTAAATATTTCTATAAACGACCGCGGTGCTGTTGAATGCGTTCTCCGTGCGAGAATCGAAACAGCTGTTATGCGTGGAAAGGAGTAATATAATGCGTCGCAGTATTTTATTTATGCCGGGCAATAACCCAGGTATGTTGCTCAATGCCGATATTTTAGGCGCAGACGGTATCATTCTCGACCTCGAAGACGCAGTTTCTCCTAAGGAGAAGGACGCTGCACGAATTCTTGTTCGCAATGCTATCAAGTATCTCGGCTACAGAAAGAGCGAAGTAATCGTTCGTATCAACTCTCTCGACACAGAATTCTGGACAAAGGATCTCGATGAAATCGTTCCATACAAGCCTGATTTCATCATGGTTCCAAAAATCTCCACAGCAGCTGACATTCTTGTTGCTGATGAATACATCACAAAGCTGGAAGAAAAGCTTGGCTTCGAAAAGAACACTGTAAAGCTCATGCCTCTCGTTGAAACAGCTCTCGGCGTTGAAAACGCATATGCTATCGCAAGCGCAACAGCAAGAGTACGCGCTATGCTTCTCGGCGGCGAAGACCTCACAGCTGACCTCCGCTGCAAGCGTACAAAGGAAGGCAACGAAATCTTCTACAGCCGTTCCCGTATTGTTGTTGCCTGCCGCGCTGCAGGTATCGACTGCTATGACACACCATTTACAGATGTAAACGATGCAGAAGGCCTTATCAAGGATGCTGAATTTGCAAAGAGCCTCGGCTTCACAGGCAAATCCTCCATCTCCCCTCGCCACGTTGCCGATATCAACGCTGTATTCAGCCCAACTCAGGCTGACATCGACTATGCTATCGAAGTTATGGCTATCATCAAGGAAGCAAAGGAAAAGGGTCTCGGCGTTGTTGCTCTCCGTGGCAAGATGATCGACGCTCCAATCGTAAACCGCGCTGTTCAGGTTCTTGAAGCTGCAAAAGCAATGGGGGTAAAAATCGATGAGTAAAGTAGTATCTTCTCTTAATGAAATAATCGATCTTCTCAAGATCGAAGACGGTATGACCGTATCTTTCCACCATCATCTCAGAAATGGTGACTATGTTCTCAATATGGTTCTCGAAGCTCTTGCACAGAAGGGTCTCAAGAATCTCACAGTTAACGCAAGCTCTGTTTTCGACACACATCAGCCTCTTATCGGCCATATTCAGAATGGTGTTGTTACAGGTCTTGAAGCAAACTACATCGGCGGTGTTGTCGGCCGCGCTATTTCCGAAGGCGTTCTCGCAAAGCCTGTTACATTCAGAACACACGGCGGTCGTCCTTCCGATATTTCCAAGGGCACAGCTCCTATCGACGTAGCATTTATCGCTGCTCCTACAGCTGACACAATGGGTAACTGCACAGGTAAGTACGGCAAGAGCGCTTGCGGCTCTCTCGGCTATGCTTTCGCTGATGCGCAGTATGCAAAGAAGGTTGTTGTTATCACAGATAACCTCGTACCATACCCACTCACAGATTTCTCCATTCCAGAAATCTATGTTGACTATGTTCTCGAAGTTGACAGCATCGGTAATCCTGCAGGTATCGTTTCCGGTACAACAAAGATTACACGTGACCCTGTCGGCCTTGTTATGGCTCAGTATGCAGCTAAGGCAATTCAGGCTTCCGGTCTTCTCAAGAATGGTATGAGCTTCCAGACAGGCGCAGGCGGTCCTTCCCTCGCAGCAGCTAAGTTCCTTATGGACATCATGCTCAAGGAAGGCGTAAAGGGCAGCTTTGGTCTCGGCGGCATCACAAAGTATATGGTTGATATGATGAATGCAGGCTGCTTCGAAAGCCTTCTCGACGTTCAGTGCTTCGACCTTGACGCTGTTGAATCTATCCGCACAAATCCACGTCACCGTGAAATCTCTGCTATGCAGTACGCAAGCCCTAACGCAAAGTCCTGCGCAGTTGATTCTCTCGACGTTGTTATCCTCGGCGCTACAGAAATTGACACAGACTTTAATGTAAACGTACATACAGACTCCAACGGCTACATCATGGGCGGTTCCGGCGGTCACTCCGATACAGCTGCAGGCGCAAAGATGGCTATGATCATCGCACCTCTCACACGTGCAAGACTTTCCATCGTTGTTGATAAGGTGCTTTGCAAGTCTACACCTGGCAACACAATCGACGTTCTCGTTACACAGCACGGTATCGCTGTTAACCCTCTCAAGCCTGAGCTTGCTCTCCGCTTCAAGGATGCAGGTCTTCCTGTTTGTGATATCCACCACCTCAAGAAGGTTGCTGAAGAAATCACAGGTGTTCCAAAGCGCATCAAGCTTGGTGACAAGACTGTTGCTAACGTTATCTACCGCGACGGCACACTCCTTGATACAATCAAGAGCGTAAGATAATGAATATAAACGAAACTTATGGAAAGGAACTGCCGCTCTGGCAGCTCCTTTCTTGTCGTGAGGAGCGTGTTGCGGCCCAGCAGGCTCTTTTCGATAAATATTCCCTTCCGATAATCTGCTTCACCCTCAATATTGCAGGGCCTGTCAAAAGATATTCTCTTGCAGATGAAGCGTTCGATATTGGATTTGAACATATTTTATCTGCTTTTAAAGAAAAAAACTTCTGCATTGTACATACAGAAAAGATCGATAGCCTCTCTGGCTGTGAAGGCTATATGGTCATCGATGCACCCCCTCTTGAAATCAAGAAAATTGCCGCTGAAATTGAAGAAGAAAATCCTTCTTTCCGTCTTTTTGATATCGATGTTATAAGAATAAGCGGCGAAAAGGTTTCACGCAATGAAATTGGCAAGGCTGACAGACGCTGTCTTGTATGCGATGAGCAGGCTTCGGTGTGCGCACGAAGCAGAGCTCACGGTCTCGACCTTATCATCGAAAAGACTCATCAGCTTTTACGCAAGATGGTTTACGATTTCCGTTCCGAAGAATTGGCTGACAAAGCTGTAAAAGCCTTACTTGACGAAGTTTATACAACTCCTAAGCCTGGGCTTGTTGACCGAAACAATAACGGTTCTCACTCCGATATGGACGTGGCTCTTTTCGAAAAAAGTGCTCACGTATTACATGGATATTTTCACGCTATAAGTCTTATGGGACAAAATGCAGAACATTGCCGCGGTGCCCTCTCCTCTCTTCGTGAGCTTGGTAAACAGGCCGAAAAGCAAATGTTCGAGGCTACAAACGGCGTAAACACCCACAAAGGCGCTGTTTTTTCTATGGGTATTATGTGTTTTTGCGTAGGCTACATACTTGGACAGGGTATTAAAATCACAGCCGACCTGCTTCATCAGGTTTGCAGGGATGTATGCTGTGACGTGCTCGATGATTTTAATGAAATCAATAGCAAGGAAAATCATACTGCAGGTGAGGATTTGTACATAACAAATCATATCGCCGGTATCAGAGGCGAAGCTTACTATGGCTTTCCTGCCGTTTTTGACCTTGCTCTGCCATTTTTTGAGGACCTCAGGAAAAACGGATTTTCCGAAAACGATGCAGGATGTATCGTACTTCTGCAGCTCATAGCTCAGCTTGAAGACACAAACGTACTTAAGCGAGGCGGTATGGATGGCCTTATGCGCTGCATGACACGAGCGAAACATCTTCTTTCTGTAAGACTTCCTCTCGATGAACTTATGGACGAAATCAAGCGTTTTGACGATGAAATGATAAAGTTCAATCTCTCTCCGGGAGGATGTGCAGATCTCCTTGCACTTACCTATTTTGTACACAGTATAATTGAATAGAATAAGCCACCCAAAACGGGTGGCTTTTCATTTTATAATGTTATTGTAATCGTTGTTCCATCGCCTTCACGGCTGTTCAGCTCTATTGTTCCGTTATGGAAATTAACAGCGTGCTTTACTATAGAAAGGCCAAGACCTGTGCCGCCTTTTGCCCTGCTTCGTGATTTATCAACACGGTAAAATCTCTCAAAAACTCTGTCCTTATCAGCATCAGATATGCCAATACCGTTGTCGCTGACTATGATTTTAGCCTTATCGTCAGCCTTTTCAACCTTGATAAGCACTTCTCCATTTTCTCTGTTATACTTTATGGCGTTATCAGCAAGATTATATATAATTTCATAGAGCATATGTCGGCTGCCATTGACAATAACCTTTTCGCTTTGAGTCTTCAGTGTCACACCACTGTTTTCAGCGTGGGTAGCCAGAGTCCTTTCAACTTCGAAAGCTATCTGCTCAAGATCAACTTCCGACTTTTCCACTTCACTTCCGCTTGCTTCTATTTCAGAAAGATTGATTATATCTTCAATAAGGCTGAGCAGTCGCTTGGCTTCATTTTTGATTTTGCCCGCAAAGTTCTTTTCGTCCCCCGGACGCACCATTCCATTTTCCATCAGCTCAGAAACGCCCATAATAGTGGTAAGCGGGGTTTTAAGTTCGTGTGAAACATTGGCTGTAAACTCACGCCTGAGATTTTCTCTTTCACGCTGTTCAGTTATGTCAAAGCAAAGAATAATTGCTCCGCCGCCTTTAACAGGGCTGAAGGAAATATTGTATGTCTTACCTGCAAAAACATGGTCTGCATCATTGAACTTTCCGTTAAGCGCTCCGGCAATTCTCTCAGTTATATTATGATTTTGAGAAATACTGTACATATTTTTGCCCAGCACTTTATCACTCACCCCGAAAATTGCCTTTGCACTGTCGTTTATCGAAACAACTATGCCTTTTCTGTCCATCAGAACAAGACCTTCACGCATATTGCTCATAATCGAGCTGAGCGTATTGACTCTTGTCTCGATATCCTTCATCTGCCTGACTATTTCGGTCTTTTGTGTCTGTATCTTTTTGACAAAAGGCGCGAGCTCGTCATAACTGCTGTAAACATCATTTTCAAAATCAATTTTATTGATTGGCTCAATAAGGCGATCTGTCAGCTTTCCTGTGACAAGATTTGTTATAAGAAATGCAGTAATAACTATTATTGCCATTGGCACTACTGCACGCATAAACAGGCTGACCATAATATTGACAGATTCGGATACTCGCAAAACATAATTGTCATTAAGTCTGATGGCATAGTAGTAGGTTTCAAGCCCAAGACTTTCCGACATTCTGCGCGCTTCGCCATGACCGTTCAGCATAGCTTCATAGACCTCTGGTCTCTGATAATGATTATCCATTTCGGAAGCATCGGTATAGCTGTCATATTTTACATTACCTTCATCATCAATAACCGTTATTCGAATTCGGTCATTGATCAGCTGTACTTCTTCAGCATATTGCCCGTTATCCGGCTCCAGATTGAAACTCATTTCCATAAGTTCAGCAATTGTGCGAACTTCTCTTTCCATCTGCTCTGAAAAAATGTCATAAAAAATAATCGTAAGACAAATTGCCGTCATCATGATTGCCAGCGCACACACGAGCAAAAAGTTAAGATTTATTCGTTTTTTCATACTATTCTCCGAATCTATAGCCTACGCCGCGCACTGTCTCAATGCACTTTCCCTTTTCGCCAAGCTTATGTCTGAGCGTCTTGATATGCATATCAACTGTACGGCTTTCGCCTTCGAAATCCCAGCCCCAGACAGATTCTATTATTCTGTCACGGCTGACAGCTTTCCCATTATTTTCCATAAACAGCTTAAGCAGCTCAAACTCCTTGAGTGTGAGATTTACCGCTTCATCATCTACGTAGCACATTCTCTTATCAAGATCAAGGGTTATACTGTATGCTGAAAGCACGTTCTTTTTTTCTGCACCACGGTTTCTTCTGCGCAGATGAGCATTGATTCGCGAAATCAGTTCGAGGACAGAAAACGGCTTTGACATATAGTCATCAGCTCCGCTGTCAAGCCCTTTCACCTTGTCAAATTCCGATCCCTTTGCTGTAAGCATAATAACCGGTATATCCTCAAGCTCAATATCCGCTCTTATTTTCTTAAGCACAGAAATACCATCTTCGTCCGGCAGCATAATATCAAGAATGACAAGATCAGGCATATCAGTCTTTATCTTATCAATAAATCCTCCTGCCCTTTCATGTCCCACAGCATCAAAATTTTGCGAAGACAAGGCATAGCAGATAAGTTCTCTTATATTTTCATCATCTTCAAGAATATGTATCTTTGGCATAGTTACACCTCTGCTTGCGATATTTTTTCACTTACATTATACTATATTTTTCCCTATATTCCAATAGAAATATTGAAAAACAGCCGATCTTTTCAGAACGGCTGTTTCCGATTTACTTATGCTTGGTGTCCTCTGTCATGGCAGTTGTATCTTCTGTCATATCGAGAGCATCTTCTACGGCATCTTTACCTTCTTCAAGACCATCTTCTACTGCGTCTTTGCCATTTTCAAGACCATCCTCGATGGCATCATCAAGGCCTTCTGTTGTTGCCGATGTGTTTTCTGTACTGCTTGTTGTGTTGTTTGTTGTTGCACGTGTTGTGCTTTCTGTTTCATTCCTACGTCTGCATCCTGCAAATACGGTAAGACACAAAGCACAGACAAGCATAAAACTTATGATTTTTCTCATCTCTTTTCTCCTTTACAATAATACTTATCAAAAATAAGTTTCAGATATATTGTGTACAAAAATGATAAAAAAATCATATTATTATCCATAATTTCTGTATTGACATTTTTTGATATAATTGTATAATCATTGTTGCAGGAGGTGATTTTATGAATGAGAAAATTACTCAGCTTGAAGAAAAGATAAATGAACTGGAAATAATGGAGCATAGCGTCAGAGCTGAACTTCTCAAAATCGGAGATGAGGCCAAAAAGGTAAAAAAGTATGAATATGGTCAGCTTATTCCATATTCAAATGAAGAAAAATTTGTTGATATGCCTGAATATAATATAAGTATAATTCGCGAAAAAAGTTATAAATCATTCAATGAATTGCCCGATTCATACAAGGATTTCCACTCTTTTGCAGAATATGTGGAAGGACATTCCGCTCCTCACGGATACCCAAATAAGGAATATGATATGGGGCTTAACACCCGTTTTTCAGGAATATTTTTTGAAATACTCTTTACGATTCCTCTCTGCCTTATCGGTGGTATTTTTACAGCCTTCCCTGTGATGTGGCTTTGTGATATTCCATTTCTGAAGGCGTATGCGCTGTCGGCTCTCGGTTTTGGAATACTGTCTGTCATTTCCATGATGAAGGAAAAAATCCGCCAGAACAACGCAAAAGAACCGCTTGACGATCCTGACTACATTTCTGAAAAGATAAAATATGAAGCTATTGTAGATGAACGCAACAGAAAGCTTGAACGAGATCAGCAGCTTATCGAGGAGTACAGTAAAAAGCTTGATGAAATAAGCAAATCAAAAGCAATGGTCATTGAAACTCTTAAATTATTAAAAAAGGACGGTAATTAACCGTCCTTTTTGATTTTTACATATTGTCTTTGTCGAGCTGTGGAGGGATTGAGGCATTTGTATATGCACGGAGTTCGTCGATGGATTTTTTACGCAGTTCTTCGTCGCCATCGAATGCTACTTCGCCATCATAATTGAGGAAACCGAGAGCTGCTGCAATATATGCTGCTGTGCCGTAAGGCAGACCATTTTCATCGATATCATGACCAGGATTATGAGCGCCGATTGTAATTCCCTCTTCATCATTTCTGATACCTACACGCATCATAACTGCAGGATAGTAGGTTGTAAAATAAGCATAGCTTTCCGAGCCCATATTCAGTTCCTTGTGCTTTATAGCATCGTCGCCGAGGGCTTTACGAACAGCATCCGCGCCGATTTCAGCCAACTTATAATTATTGAGTACAGGCAACCCAGGACCGCTGACAGAATCAAATGCAACTTCGCAATCGAAAAGTTCAGCCTGTGCCTTGCATATTGCGATGAGCTTTTCCTTAAAAATATTGCCCGCAGCCGCATCATAGAAGCGGCATGTACCCTTGAACTGAAGTGTATGCGGGATTACATTACCTACTTCACCTGCATGCACCATACCCATGGAATTTGTCAGCACCACATCCGGCTTCACATAATTCATTCGTATAGTCTTTATACATTCGTAAATACTTACAAAGCAGTCGATAGGATTTATCGACTTGTCAGGACGTGAGCCGTGTCCGCCCTTGCCTGTTATCGTAATTTTATAACCCACATTACCGGCATTTGCAGGACCACCCTGACAGGCTATCTGACCTGCGGAAAGGTCTGTATCTGTATGTTCAGCGAAAGAAGCATCGATATGGATATTATTTTCCTGAATGTACTTCATAATCCAATAGATATTTCCGCCGCCTTCTTCACCACGTTCAAAGAGGATATATATTCTGCCTTTTATGGCATCTTTATTTTCATTGAGAATCTTAGCCGCTGTGAGAAGCATTGCTGTATGACCGTCATGGCCGCAGGCATGATGAACACCTCTGACCTTGCTTATTGGGCAAGCCTTTGGCTTTTTCGCATTATTCGGCAATTCATCGATAGGCAAAGCATCGCAGTCGGCACGCAGGAGGACCGTCTTACCTTCTGTATTGCCGTCAATATGCGCAAGCACACCGCCGTCAGGAATATTTACATATTCAATTCCCATCTTATCAAGTTCAGCACAGATAAGCTTTACTGTATTAAACTCTCTGCCGGAAAGTTCAGGATTTTCGTGGAGATGACGTCTGAGACCAATGGTGTAATCGTATAAATCCATACTTTTCTTTAAGATATCCATAATATGCCTCCGTATTTTATTATTTATAGTTTAATTATAGCACAAAGGAGATTCCGTGACAATAAAAAATCTCCCGGGAAACCGGGAGATTTCATTATTGTAATTAGTCTTCACAGACAGACATTGCAATATTTTCAGGTGTGATAGGCAAAGTTCTGTGCCATACGCCTGTAGCTCTCTGAATTGCATGAGCAATAGCAGGAGCAGGAGTATTGATTACGATTTCACCGATAGACTTTGCACCGAAAGGACCTGTAGGCTCATAGCTGTGTTCAAATTCAACATGGAGAGAGCCTATATCAAGGCGTGTAGGAATCTTATACTGCATGAATGTGGATTCCATAGGCTTGCCATCTTCGTCGTATGTTACATTTTCCATCAAAGTATGGCCGATACCCTGAACGAGACCGCCTTCTGTCTGGATTCTTGCCAATGCAGGATTGATAGGAATACCGCAATCCACCACCGCCATATAGTCCAGGACATCAACCTTGCCCGTCAGTTTATCCAGCTCGATTTCCACCATACCCACCATAAACGGCGGAGGGGAAACAGGCGATGTGTGGGTCGTAGTGATTTCCGCGGGGACAGTATTGAAAACCTGCGACTTATAGGCAATATCGGTCAGGGAGACCGCCTCTTCCGTGCCACTGCGACGGACGCAGCGGCCGGCAAACTCCACCTCATCCTCACCGCACTTCATCATCTCCGCCGCAATGGCGCAGATGCGCTTTTTCAGTTCGTTGCAGGCTTTTACCACGGCCTGCCCCGTAATATACGTGGTAGAAGAAGCATAAGAGCCGGAATCGTAGGGGGAAACATCGGTATCCGCACCATGAACCGCAACATCGTCCACATGGCAGTCCATAAGTTCCGCCACCATCTGGGCCAGAATGGTATCACAGCCAGTGCCCATATCGGCGGCACCGATGATGAGGTTATAGGTGCCGTCCTCGCTGAGTTTTAGCGTAGCGGAGCCTACGTCCACAAAGGAGATGCAACTGCCCTGCATGGCCATGGCCACACCGGCGGTTCTGACCTTGCCATTTCCCATATCGCGCACCTTGGAGCGTTCTTCCCAATTGAACATCTTGCGGCAGTGCTCCATGCAGCGGTCCAAAGCGCAGGCATCGGCAATCTCATTGTAGTATGCCGGCATGACCATGCCTTCCTTCAGCATGTTCATATGCCGGATCTCCGTGGCATCCATGCCCAGTTTTTCCGCCAGCTCGCTGACCATAGACTCCACAGCAAAGATGCCTTGGGTAGCACCGTAGCCCCGGTAAGCGCCTGCCGCCTGATGGTTGGTATAGACCACATCATAGTGGAAGCGGAAGGCCTCCAGAGAGCCGGTATACAGGGGGATTGCCTTATGTCCGGAAAGACCCACGGTGGTGGGACCGTGCTCGCCATAGGCCCCGGTGTTGGACAGGGTATACAAATCCATCGCACGGATTTTGCCTTCCTTGGTGGCACCCAGTTTCAGGGTGATTTCCATCTCATGACGGGGCGAACCTGCAATCTGTGCTTCTTCACGGGTATAGGTGATTCTTGCGGGACGGCCGGTCTTCATGGCCACAAAAGCGGGATACACATCGCAGACCGCTGTCTGCTTGGCG
>JAZUBN010000117.1:0-3219 GCA_045638565.1 Oscillospiraceae bacterium
CAGGGCGTTGACTCCTCCGAAGACGATAAGTCGACACGCGCAGGCGACCAGGGTATGATGTTCGGCTATGCATGTAACGAAACTCCTGAACTTATGCCAATGCCAATCTCCCTCGCTCACAAGCTTGCTCTCCGTCTTACAGAAGTTCGCAAGAACGGCACACTCGCCTACCTCCGTCCTGACGGCAAGACACAGGTTACTGTTGAATATGTTGACGGCAAGCCATCAAAGGTCGATACAGTTGTTGTATCTTCTCAGCACGCTCCTGAAATTACACTCGAACAGATTCGCGCTGACATCACAGAACACGTTATCAAGGCAATCATCCCATCCGAACTCATGGATGAAACTACAAAGATTCACATCAACCCAACAGGCCGTTTCGTAATCGGCGGTCCACAGGGCGACAGCGGTCTTACAGGCAGAAAGATTATCGTTGACACATACGGCGGCATCGGTCGTCACGGCGGTGGCGCATTCTCCGGCAAGGACCCAACAAAGGTTGACCGTTCGGCAGCTTATGCAGCTCGTTATGTTGCAAAGAACATCGTTGCAGCAGGTCTTGCTGAAAGATGTGAAGTTCAGCTTGCATACGCTATCGGTATCGCAAAGCCTGTTTCCATCATGGTCGAAACATTCGGCACAAATACAGTTCCTGTTGAAAAGATTACAGCGGCTGTTGAAAAGACATTCGACCTTCGTCCAAAGGCAATCATCGAAACTCTCGACCTCCGCAAGCCAATCTATAAGAATCTTGCAGCATACGGTCATATGGGCAGAGAAGACCTTGGCGTAAAGTGGGAAATGACAGATAAGGCAGAAGAACTCAAGAAGAATATCTAACATAAAATAACCAAATAAAAAAGCCTCCCCTGTGCAAGGGGAGGTGTTTTTTATTGCATAAAAAACGGAGGGGTTGTCGTAGGGGCGAGCAGTGCTCGTCCGATGAAATTGTAGGGGAGCTGCTTGCCGCTCCCGAATAAAAAGTAGGGGCGGGTCTCTGCGCCCGCCCGGATAAATGAATAGTGAATAGTGAAAAGTGAAAAATTAAGGTGTGATAAATCACATTTTATAGGAAATTCACTCCCTCAGTCAAAACCTACGGTTTTGCCAGCTCCCGCCGGGGTCCCCGAACAGCCTGCTGTTTGGGGTGGCTCTCTGAGGGAGCCGAGAGAGATTGCGTAGGGTACGGCATTTATGACGTACCGAGCCTTCCCCTTGATTCACACCCCAACAAGCAGGCTTGTCGGGGACCCCATTTGGGAAGGTGTCACCATAGGTGACGGATGAGGTGTTTGAAATCCGCTTATAGAGTATATCTTTGTTTAAGAGGTGTCTCCGACGGAATGAAAAACAAAAAAGCCGTTCTTATGAACGGCTAAAAATATGCACAACTTTAACACCTGCGACGCGGCAGGTTTGCGATTTTATATAAAATTAACGGCGAAGAAGCTGCTGACGCAGTTCGCTCATCGCATCCTGATGCTTATAATAATCGTCAGCGATATTGAGAGCAGCAAGCACAGCCTTCTGCACAGCAGAAAGTGGTGCGCCGTTGAGCTCGGTCATCTTGCGGTCAACAAGAGCGGCCGCACGCTTGATCTGTTCTTCACTTTCTTCGGCAAGAATTGTGTAGTCAAGACCGCCGATTGTAACAGTTACCTTGTTTTTCATGTCTTTATCTCCGGTTTTGTGGGGTGTTTTTCTGTTAATAATATTATATCAAAGCCTTGACAAAATATCAACCCGATTTTATTATAAAAGTAAGGATGAATTATGCAGAAAATTCTCTCCCCCCGTCACTGCGTGACACCCCCCTCGTCAGAGGGAGGCAAGGGGTTAGCACAATCTTCTTCTCGGCTCCATCAGAGATCCACCCCAACAAGCAGGCTTGTAGGGGACCCCGGCGGAGCTGGCACACGAAGTGTGACTGAGGGAGTGATTTTATTGAATGTGACTCCGTCACACCATAAAGGAGAACAACTATGGAAATAGAAATCAAATATGCCCCTGTGTCTTATGCTCAGTTTGTCGCTATCGCCGATGATTTAGGTCTTACCGGCGAGGAAATTGTCAGAATGTCTGCCAATTATTTTGATACTGCAGACGGTTTCCTTTCGGAAAACAAGATTTCCGTCCGTAACCGCACAGAAAACGGTGTCAGCGTTTACACTATGAAATGTTCGCTCCACAATATAGGCGGCGTGGCTGTAAGAGAGGAAGAGGAAATTGTCACCGACGATATCAATGTGGCTTTCGACCATTTTGCAAAGAATCCGCGTCTTGCAGAAATTGTCGAAAAATGTCGCAGCAGTGAGCTTGTTTCGATTGCGAGAATGGATTTTGTCCGCAAGAAGTATATCCATACGATTTACAGTACAACTGTGGAAATCTCCCACGATATCGGCAAAATGTACGGCAAAAACGGCGGTGAAGGCGATATTCTTGAGATGGAAGTCGAGCTGAAGTCGGGCGACGAAAAGGCTATGGCAATCTTCCTGATGGAGCTTGAAAAGTACGGCCTCACTGTGGAAGAACGTTCCAAATTGCACAGAGCAAAGATGTTGTAATTTTCGGACGAGCAATGCTCGCCCCTACATATATTTTACGGTACGTCATAAATGCCGTCCCCTACAAAACCCGTAGGGTGCGGCGCCCTCGACGCACCGCCCTAAATAATCCGTCGGAGACACCGCAATTATTCATTATTCACTTTTCATTATTCATTTATTTCTGCGCGTCATAATTCCATCATTTTCCTCTTGACAATTTCCATAAATTATGATATTATATTCTCACCGTGTGCGCAGCCGATTGACCACACCGGCTTTCAGCTTCGCCATAGGAAATATTTAATTAAGAAAGGTGTAAAACACTATGATCCTCAAGGACAAGAAGACAGAAATTATCAAGACATACGCAGTACACGAAGGCGACACAGGTTCCCCAGAAGTACAGGTAGCAGTTCTCACAGCTCGTATCAACGAACTCACAGAACACATGAAGGTTCACCACAAGGACAACCACTCTCAGCGTGGTCTCCTCAAGATGGTTGGTAAGCGTCGTAAGCTCCTCGCATACCTCCAGAGAACAGACATCGAACGTTACAGAGCTCTCATCGAAAAGCTCGGTCTCCGTAAGTAATAAGTCTTTTATAAAGAGGTGGCACTCGTGTCACCTCTTTTTCAAAAAATCCCCACCAAAAGCCTTCCCCTCGAG
>JAZUBN010000118.1:0-7243 GCA_045638565.1 Oscillospiraceae bacterium
TTTTTCGAGCACAGAGAGTATTTTTATGACTTTTGTGAAATAGGCTCGATTTACGGCGCACCCGGCGATTGTCTTTGGGGCGGCGGCAGAGTAGGCTACGGCGAAAACTCGCCCGATGATGTGCTCAGACTTATGACCAGGTACGGCATATCGGCCCGTCTGACCTTCAGCAATTCTCTTCTTCGCCCTCATCACCTTTGTGATGCCCGCTGCAATGCTCTTTGCAAGGCTTTCGAGAACAAAAATAATGGGATTATTCTTTCCTCCGACCTTCTTTTGAGCTATATAAAGGAAAAATATCCGGATTTTTACCTTGTTTCGTCTACCACAAAGGTGATAACCGATTTTACCGAGCTGACAAACGAGCTTGACCGTGAGGATTTTTCCTTTGTTGTGCCCGATTTTCGCCTGAATAAAAGCTTTAAGCAGCTTGAAGCCCTGTCGCAAAAGCAAAAGGACAAAGTGGAGTTTCTCTGCAATGAATGCTGCTATTTCGGCTGTAATACAAGAAAGGCCTGCTACGAAAACGTCAGCCGTATTGCTTTGGGTGAAGAGCCCGTTGATTTTGTCTGCTCATCGCCGAATGCGGATGAGGGCTACATTTTTTCAAAGGCTATGGAAAATCCCGGCTTTATCGGTATAGACGACATTAAAAATGTCTATCTCCCTATGGGTTTTTCCCATTTCAAGCTGGAGGGCAGAAGCCTGGGCAGCGCTCTTGTTCTGGAGTTTTTGCTCCATTATATGACAAAACCCCAGTATCAGCTTCATGTCCGTGAGAAAATCTATCTCAATCACTCACTGGATTTATTCTAAAATAAAAGGACGGGATATCCCGTCCTTTTTATTATTGTCTCACACTTTATTCATACACTACCATATCGTGATAATATCTTGCGCCGTGTTCGTGCATGATGACGCCGTCGAGCCCCTTATGCATACCTGCAACATAGGTCTGCTGGAGAAGCGGAATCCATGGCGAATCTTCCATAATTACCGCCTGAATTTCCTTATAGATATTATTCCGTTTTTCCACATCGAATTCTTCACGCGCTTCCTCGATCATTCTGTCAACCTCAGGATTGGAATACCACATACGATTGCCTGTCGGGCCGCCCGAATCTGTATGGAAGTTATTGGTCAGCGTATTGTCAGGATTTGTTGCGCCACCCCACGACATAATCCACGCTTCGTGGTCCTTTCTCGAAAGATAATCGAGCATCGCACCGAATTCCATAAGATTGATATTGATAGTGACACCAATCTGACCGTAATCCTGCTGAAGAAGCTGAGCCGCGCGTGAGCGGATATCGGAGGACACAGTCACTTCCATTTCAAAGCCATCGGCATAGCCTGCCTCGGCAAGCAGCTCTCTCGCCTTTTCGATATCATAGGTATAGCCGTCAAGCTCATCATTGAAGCCTACGCCAACTGTCGGGAAGACCGATGTACATGGGATGCCGTAGCCCTCATACAAAACCTCGACGATGGCATCCTTATTGGATGCGTACTGGAGAGCGCGGCGCACCTTTGCATTGTCAAACGGAGCCTTTGTGGTATTGAAGCCCATATAAGCGATGTTATTGGACACCATTTCCACAGTTTTGAGGTTTTCATTTGCCTTCACTCTGTCGATATCGATGGAATTGAGCGATCCGATATAGTCGATTTCACCTGCTTCGAGAGCGATTGTCTGGGAGGAAGCCTCAGGGATGATTCTCCTCGTCAGCGAAGTCATTCGTGATGCGCCGCGCCAGTAATCGTCGAAGCGGACCACTTTATAATAGTCGTTAGGATGATATTCGCTGTGCATCATAGGACCTGTGCCACAGATGTCCTCCTCGTCATACTTGCCGCCGTTTGCTTCTGCTGCTTCGACCACCTTTTTATTGAGGATGGAAGTCTGTGTATGCGCCAGATTGAGCAGCATAGGCGCAAAAGGCACCGATGTTTCGATGCGGAACGAATATTTGTCAATCTGCTCGATTGCGATGACATTCTGGAAGTTTGCCTGAGATTTTGGGTTTGCATTGGCTCTGTTCAGAGAAAAAACCACGTCCTCGGCTGTCATTTCGTCGCCGTTATGGAACTTCACCCCTTCGTGCAGCTTGAATATGTACTCTGTCTTGGATGGCATTTCGTAGGATTCCACCAGCATTGGCTGGACTTCGCCCGCTGCATCAAACTCCATAAGGCGGTCGTAAATCATTGTGAACATTGTGCCTGAATAGCCGTCGTTGCAGTCGGGTGGGTCGAAACCGACGATGTCGAAGCCGTCTGCGATTATGACATCGGTGCGGATATTCTGTCCCGAGCTGGTTGCTACTGTTGTTTTGTCCAGCTCATCTTCCATATTTACCGGGGCGGATGATGCCTCGGTGACTTCTTCGGTCTGTGAACATCCTGCAAGCAGTGATGCCAGCATAATGCCCGAAAGGAGCAAGGCTGTAAATCTTTTCATTCTGTTCCCTCTCTTTCTTGCTGAAATTGTTTGCTTCAATTTCATTATATGCAAAGGGAAATAAAATGTTATCGGATAAAATAAAAAGCCTCACTTATGAGGCTTTTTGTGTGGTTATTTTTCGTATTTTATTATGTTGTCCAGAACTTCTCTCAGCCATGGGTCGTTTTTGTCGATGTCGATTCTGTATACATCATCGAGGTTAATTGTTACAGTTACTTTTTTACCGACATAATTATTAAAACTTATATGACCCTTATTTGAAAAGAAACTTACATCCCACATAAAATTAACGTCTTGGAAATTGGTACTACCTTCATTTGCTTTGGCTGATTTTAATGACCTTGTCAGCTCTCTGCCATCAAACAATGCGATTATTTCTTCAAATCCTTCATTACCTTTTTCAAGTGAATAATAATATTGATCAAGCTTTCCCGTTCTGTAAAACTCCCCCTTGGAATCGTAGTCGGCTGAAATCCTTATAAGCACACATTCATCAAAGTCCCAGTCTTTATACATTTCTTCGATTTCCACAGGCTGTTTATAGATAAACGCGGCTATGGCGAGGATGAAAATTGCTGCGGTGACAAATATGATTTTTCCGCGCATGGCTTTGTTTTTCATAGGCGCTCCTTTCTGTTTCGGGACGTCGGAAACCCGCCCCTACGTTTTTGTCATTCTGAACGAAGCGAAGAATCTCCTGCGGTTTACAGAGATTTACGACACCTCATCCGTCACACTTTCGTGTGCCACCTTCCCCTCAAGGGGAAGGCTTTTAGAGGATGGTATATTCTGCCAGTAATTCTTTCAAATCTTCGCCTTTGTCGATGTGGAGTGTGCGTGTGAAGTCAAGCTTTTCGTGTTTGAGGCACATTTCAACATAGAAGACGAAAATGCCCACGTCCATCTGCTGGAAATAGCTTATCATATCCCATTTGAGCTTTGCCATACGCATGGATTTTCTGTAAACTCTGATTTTATTACCCTCACATTCCATGAGCCATGGCTGGAAATTGACGGCGGATGGAGCAAAACGTGCCACCTCGGCAATGCTGTCAAAGCCCTCGCCTTTCTTGATTTTATCCGCTTCTCTGCGCTTGGCTTCATGCATGGATTTACGGAATTCGCCCTCTTCCGACTTTTCAATGATGAGCATAATGGCAAATTCCATGCCCTCATACATAGCATCGCTTTCCTGAGGCTTGGCTTTGCCGCACCAGCAGGTGCCGATATCGAGCGCTGTCAGGAACATATCGAGCTGCTGCACCATATAACCGATATTTGCAAGATAATTCGGCTTTTTCTCGCTGTAAACGAGGATGGCGTATTCGCCCCACTTCCATGTTGTTGTATGGCGCTGAACGATTTTGAATGCGATTTTGATATCGTCACACAGCGGCACAAGGCGGGCAAAGTGATTCTTTATCATATCCAGCTCAGGACCTGAAATCTTCTTTTTCCCCGGCATTGTGTGGAAGGATTTTCTCTTGTTTATCATATCGTAATATACGTTGAACATAGGCTTCTCCTTTGTTTTTTCTTTGATTATACCATACTTCTGTCAAAAAGAAAAGGACAGCCGAAACTGTCCTTTCAATTATATTCATATTATGTATTTTTCATCATGATCTGTTCCATGATATCTGCCGCCTCTTCGCAGAGGTCACAACAGTTTTCAAGACTGTCATAGAAAATCTTATATGTCAGCAGTTCACGGTGTCCGATATCGCTGCCGAAAAGCTTATGCATAGCCTCTTCATAAATCGCATCGCCATCCGATTCGATATCATTGACCTTGATGATGAGAGGACGGAGAATTTCAGGCTTTTTGAAGTTTTTGAATTCACCCGCTGCCGCTCTGAGCGCCTGAACACAGCGCTTGATAACCCCCATAAACTCACTTACAAATGGTGGAAGCTTATCAATATGGTATATGTAACATTCAGCCACAACTTCATCGAGGGCGTCTGTGATTTCGTCAATCATATGAACAAGCTGAACGATATCCTCCTGATCGATAGGAGTGATGAACTCGATAGCCACCTTACGTGTGATGTCGTGATGCACAAGGTCTGCGCTGTGCTCTATCTCGTGCATTTTCTTACGCTGTTCAGGAATGAGGGCAGGGTCATAGTTTGCCAGAATCTGTTCAAGATAGTCGGCAGCCTTGACACAATGATCAACCTGATTTTCAATAAGCTTAAAATAATCGTTTTTGATTTTAGCCATATTCATACTCCTTATGCAAATAAAATCAAGAAGAGCTTAGCCATACCGAAGCCGAGAAGTCCGCATCCCGGGAATGTGAATACCCATGTCAGCACAAGCTCCTTTACAACGCTCCAGTTTACATTTCGCATTCTTCTTGCCGCGCCTACGCCCATGATAGCTGTAGTCTTTGTGTGGGTCGTACTTACAGGAATACCTGTAAGCGAGGACAAAAGCAGGCAAAGTGTTGCCGCAAAGTCGGCCGCAAAGCCCTGATATGGCTTGAGCTTTACCATATCCATACCGACAGATTTGATGATTCTGTAGCCGCCGATACTTGTGCCAAGCCCCATTATCACAGAGCAGAGCACCATAAGCCATATCGGAACAGCAAAGCTTGACGCCGCCGAATTGCCGTCGGCAAATGCCGCGCCGAGAAGGAAGACAGCCATAAACTTCTGTCCGTCCTGCGCACCGTGCATAAATGCCATCGCTGCGCCGCCTGCAATCTGCGCTCCCGAGAAGAAACGTTCAGACTTAACACGGTTTCTGTGTCTGAATATAAACACCACAAGCTTTGATGACAGATAGCCCAGACCGAATCCGAGAATTGTTGAAAGCACGATACCATAAAGCACCTTCACCCATTCAGCAGGGTTGATACCGCTGAAGCTGTTCTGGATAGCGACAGCCGCGCCCGAAATACCTGCGATAAGAGCATGGCTTTCACTGGTCGGAATACCGAAATACCAGGCCGCAGTCGCCCATATTACAATAGCCGCCATAGCCGCACACAGAGCAACAAGCGAAAGATGAGCATCGCCGCCGAAATCGACCATATTGTAAATAGTCATGGCAACCGAAGCATTTATTGCCGTCATCACAAATACGCCGAGGAAATTGAATATCGCCGCCATAATTATAGCCTTTTTTGCTTCAATGGCGCGTGTGGAAACGCAAGTGGCGATAGCATTCGGAGCATCTGTCCAGCCATTGACAAGAATAACGCCCATCGTCAGCACACTGGATACAAAAAGCATAGGATTATCCAGCATCTGACCGAAAAATTCCAACATAGACATTTTTATTCCTCCTTTCAGATGGTCATTATAATACCATAATTTAATTTTACATTATTTTTTTGCTTTAAGCAATAGATTTTCCGGTTCAATATGTGATTATTGTTTTTTTCAATAAAAAAGGGAGCTCAGAAAGCCCCCTTGTATAATTATTTTTATTACTTATCGAGAAGCGCAACAACCTTCTTGACTGCCTTTTCCATATATTCGCCCTGAACTCTTTCAACGAGACCGTTATCCACAGCCTGTGCAATGCTTGGGTCGATAGGCATCTTTGCAAGAACTTCAACACCGTGCTGAGCTGCGATTTCTTCGATATGGCTTTCGCCGAAAATCTTGATCTGCTTCTTGCAGTCAGGACATTCAACATAGCTCATATTTTCAACGATACCGATTACAGGGATGTTCATAAGCTTTGCCATCTTGAGAGCCTTTTCAACGATCATGGAAACCAGCTCCTGAGGAGATGTTACAACGATGATGCCGTCAACCTTGAGGGACTGGAAAACTGTGAGCGGAACGTCACCTGTTCCAGGAGGCATATCGATGAACATAAAGTCTACGTCCTTCCAGATAACGTCTGTCCAGAACTGCTTTACAGCGCCTGCGATAACAGGACCGCGCCATACAACAGGATCGGATGGATCATCGATGAGGAGGTTGAGAGACATAACCTGTGTGCCGTAACGGGAAACAACAGGCATAAGACCGTCTGCTGTGCCGTATGCTCTTTCGTTGAGGCCGAAAGCCTTTGGAATGGATGGACCTGTGATATCGGCATCAAGAATAGCCGACTGATAGCCCATACGCTGTGTAAGTGTAGCCATAAGGGATGTAACAAGGCTCTTGCCTACGCCGCCCTTACCGGAAACGATACCGATTACCTTTTTGATGCTGGAAAGCTTGTGTGGTTCTGTGATGAAGCTTGCCTTATCGCACTTGGATGAACAATTGGAGCAGTCATGATTACAGCCGGAGGACTGTTCCTGCTGAGCGCTGCCGCACTTGGAAGAGCAATTTGCACAGTCATGGTTGCAGCCGGAGGACTGCTGACTTGGGCACTTGGAAGCGCAGTTTGCGCAGTCGTGATTACATTCTGCCATGTGATTTTCTCCTTTATATGTTAACATTTTATAGATTAAATAAGTGTATGAGTATAATGCCCATACACATATTATTATATACCTTATAGAAATATTGTCAAGGGGTGGTGATGTTATTCAATAATCAGATTTCCGTCTATCATACGGCTTGTAACGCCGAAGATTTTATCCACAAGTCCTGTTTCCGCCATTGTTTTGCCGCTGCCTGCATAGACGATTTTCCCCTCGTCCATCAGCACAACATTGTCCGAATATTTCACAGCCTGTGGAATATCATGATGCACCATAATGACAGTCTTGCCCAATTTGGCAATGTTTTTCGCCATCTGCATGACTTCCAATTGCTGTGAAATGTCAAGATATGTGGCAGGCTCATCGAGAAGCACAACAGG
>JAZUBN010000119.1:0-3386 GCA_045638565.1 Oscillospiraceae bacterium
GACCGCGTAAGCGGTGGATGAGGTGTAGGGCGCAGCCCGTCCTATCCAATGCGCCGCAGGCACCTCAATGTCCCAACGGGACAATTTATGAGCGTCAGCTCAATTCATGTGTGCAACACAATTCATGGCGTAAGCCAATTCATTCAATAATAATATTTGACATTTTGGCAAAAAATAAGTACAATATAAGGTAGGACACTCGCAGAATATTCTGCTTTACAATAAATCTGAAAGGACTTAAAATTGTTATGGTAAATAATATCACACTTAAAAACGGCGTTCGTGTCGTTTACGAACAGGTGCCTTCCTTACGCTCCTGCTCTCTCGGTATCTGGGTTGAAAGCGGCTCAAGACACGAGCCTGAAGAGCTTTCGGGCATTTCCCACTTCATCGAACACATGATGTTCAAGGGCACAGACAAGATGAACGCAGCTCAGCTTGCCGAAGCTTTCGACGCTATCGGCGGCGGTGTAAATGCCTTCACAACTAAGGAAAACACCTGCTATTACCTCAAGACTCTCGACGAATACCTCGATAAGGGCGCAGAAGTGCTCTGTCATATGTATTTCGACTCGGTCTTCACAAAGGAAAACACAGACCTTGAACGCGGTGTTATCGTTGAAGAAATCGGTATGTACGAAGATACACCGGAGGATGTTGCAAACGAGCTTCTCGCTATGAATATGTACGGCACTTGTTCTCTCGGCCGCCCAATTCTCGGCACACGCGAATCTCTCGCAGGTATCGACGAAAACATCCTTATGGATTACTACAAGAAGAACTACACACCAAAGAACACTATCGTTTCTCTCGCAGGCTCTTTCTCGGAAGAAAGCCTCCAGAAAATCATCGCTCGTTTTGAAAATATGCCTGAAGGCAACCCACCTGTCATGCCTGAGGCTGTCTACACACCTGTTTTCGTCAATAAGGAACGCGATATCGAGCAGAATCACATCTACATCGCATTCCCTGCGCTCGCACAGGGCGATGACAGACGCTTTACTGCAGCTGTGCTCAACAACATCCTCGGCGGCGGTATGTCCTCCCGTCTTTTCCAGACAGTAAGAGAACAGAACGGTCTTTGCTACACAGTTTATTCCTTTGTTTCCTCCTCTGTGGGCACAGGCGTTCTCGGCATTTACACAGCGACAAACAAGAACACAGAACACAAGGCTGTTCAGCTCATCTGCGACGAATGCCGCAAGATTTGTGAAAACGGCGTAACTCCTGAGGAGCTCGACCGTTCCAAGAGCCAGCTCAAGGCGGCAGCTCTTATGAGCCTTGAAAATACTGCAACACGTATGACAAACAATGCCAAGAATCATATGGTTTACGGCAGAGAAATCACTCCTGAAGAAATCGCAGCAGGCTACGAAGCTGTCACACTTGAAGGCGTGAAGGAGCTTGCAAACCTCATCTTCGACTTCGATAAGATGTCCCTCGCCGCAGTCGGCAAAATCTCCACCATCGAAGACTATAAAAAGAGCGCAAAGGTAATGTAATATATAAAGAAAAGCCACCCATACGGGTGGTTTTTTTATTATAAAAAGGCCCCCGGATGGGAGGCCTTTTAATATTTAATGTAGCACCCTGCTTTCCGCTTTCTGCGAATTCACTTCGCGGAAAGTATGAAATCTCAAATTGAGAAAATCAGAAAACCGGGGACCCCGGACGGCCTGCCGTCTGGGGATTAAAGTTCGTTCTTATAAACGACGCCGTCGATCATTGTCATCTTACAGAGTGTAAGGTTGGAGAATGGGAAGCCGTCGAAAATTGCAAGGTCAGCGTCCTTGCCAACTTCGATAGAACCGACCTTATCGTCGATGCCGAGAAGCTTAGCAGCGCGGATTGTAACGCCTTCGAATGCGTCCTTTTCCTTAAGACCGCGAGCGATGCAGAAGCCGATATGCATTGGGAGATGAGCTGTCTGAGAGCCTGTATCAGCTGTGAGCATTACATTGATACCAGCGTCATTGAGGATGCCCGGTGTATCCTGACGGCAGCCCCAGATTTCCATCTTGGAAGGACCCATAAGGAGTGGACCTACGATACAGTCAACGTTGTTTTCCTTGAGTTCCTTGATGATCTTGTAGCCTTCTGTTACGTGTTCAACAGAGAAGTCGAGATTGAATTCGTGAGCGATACGGATAGCTGTGATGATATCGTCAGCACGGTGTGCGTGGATACGAGCCTTCATTTCGCCGCGTACTACAGGAACGAGAGCTTCAAGCTGGAAGTCGTGCTTTGGCTTTGGTGTGCCGTTCTTTTCAGCTTCAAGAAGTTCATCGGAGTATGCCTTAGCATTTGTGAGGAGCTTGCGGAACACTGCAGCGATACCCATACGTGTCATAGGCATCATGTTGCGAGCACCGTAGTTTCTCTTAGGATTTTCGCCGAGAGCGAACTTCATATGGCGATGGCCTGGGATTTCCATTTCTTCAGCTGTGTTGCCGCGGAGCTTGAATGTAACGCCTGTACCGCCGCATACATTGCCCGAGCCAGGACCTGTATAGCAAGTTGTGAAACCTGCATTACGAACAGCTTCGATAGATGGGTCGTGTGGGTTTAATGCGTCGATAGCGCGGATTTCAGGAACGATAGGAGCGGACATTTCGTTGCCGTCGCCACGGAGACCAGGATTTGTGTTTGGTTCGCCGAATGTGGACATATGTGTATGTACATCGATAAAGCCAGGTGTGAGCCAGCCGCCCTTAGCATCGATAATTTCTGCATTTTCAGGAACAGCAACGTCAGCGCCGTATGCCTTGATCTTGCCTTCTTCTACGAGAAGAACGCCGTTTTCGATTGTGCCGTTAGTAATAGTAACGATTTTAGCATTGATAATAGCAATCATGGTATTATAACTCCTTTAAGTATTTTTGGTAACTTAATCATACTCCATTTTCGGTAAATTGTCAATAATAATATGGGGTCATAATGCGACATTATGTATGATTTGCATAACAGTCGCTCTCCCCATAAAACAAGTTTTATGGGGTCCCCGTCAGCTTTGCTGACGGATGAAGCATTACCTATTAAATCCGTCGGAGACACCTCGATTGCCATAAGGCAATCACCCGCTCGAAGAGCGAATATTAAATGTGACTTGTCACACACAAGGGGTCCAGGGGCTCGGCCCTTGGTCACCGTGATCAAACTGCGTGATCAGTTTGCAGTTTTTGCTACTTTTGGGCGGCCAAAAGTAGATGCCATAGGCATTTCACAACTTTAGTTGTGATTCAAAAAACTTTCGATTTAATCAAAACATTCCTCTGTAAGCGGTGCGTCGAGGGCGCCGCACCCTACGATTTTACAGACGAGCAATGCTCGCCCCTACAATATCCCATCCACCTCATCCACCGCTGAAGCGGTCCCCCTTCTCCTAC
>JAZUBN010000120.1:0-5874 GCA_045638565.1 Oscillospiraceae bacterium
TATTAAATGTGAGCTTGCCTCACACACAAGGGGTCCAGGGGCTCGGCCCTTGGTCACCGTGATCAAACTGCGTGACCAGTTTGCACTTTTTGGTTCTTTTGTGCGGACAAAAGAACCTGCCAGCGACAGAACACAAATTTAGTTGTGACAGGAAGTCTTTCGATTTTTTAAAAATATTCCTCTGTAAGCGGGCGGGCGCAGAGACCCGCCCCTACTTTTTATGCGGGAGCGGCAAGCAGCTCCCCTACAATGCGGTATGTCATAAATGCCGTACCCTACGATTTCATCGGACGAGCAATGCTCGCCCCTACAAATATCCCCCTCGGCTCCCTCAGACGAGGGAGCTGGCAAAACCGCAGGTTTTGACTGAGGGAGTGAATTTTCTATCCAATGTGACCTCGTCACACCGCAATGTTTGCAAGGCAAACAATTCATTAAAAAATCCACCTGTTAAGGTGGATTTTTTACATATGCACTACTCATTCTCTTCTTCAAGAGTCAGCAAAAATCTTTTCATATCGATTCCGCCGGCATAGCCGACAAGCGAGCCGTCCGAGCCGACAATACGATGGCACGGCACAATAATCGGCACAGGATTTTTATTATTCGCCATCCCGACGGCACGGAAAGCCTTCGGCGAGCCGATTTTTTCAGCAATTTCCTTATAGGTCGCCCTCTTTCCGTAAGGCACATCGACAAGACTGCGCCACACCTTCTTCTGGAAATCTGTGCCACGCAGCACAACAGGCAGAGTAAAACTTCTTCGCTCGCCCTCAAAATACTCACGAAGCTGAGCCTTCGCCATAATGAGAGTTTCGGTTTCAAAAAACACACCCTCAGGCATCTCCCTGCCGAAAATAATTCGGGTTATGTAACCCTCGTCCTCAACGATGGTCAGCACACCGATTTCCGTGTCCATATGTGTATAATGAAGCATAGTTTCCCCCTTTCATCAAATATAAAAGACATCCTTTTCCCACTTCTGATGGTTGCTGTCAACATAAGTCCATATTTTAAGATAATCACTTTCCGAACGAATAATATGATCGTGATATGAGCGCTGCCATACTGTAAGTTCAGGCTCATAAAAATGAATATGCTTTGAAATATTCATCTTCATATACCCTATAATATTTGGTATCAATGAATGTTGTAGGGACAATTCATGAATTGTCCGCTCATTGTTATCAATACTTATTATCATATGAATATGGTTTGGCATTATTATATAATTGTCAATTTCCACTCCATACTTTTGGGGTATGATTTTTATTACATTGTCAGCAATCTCACCATACTTTGTCAACTTCAATGCGGGACGATCGTGATCGTCCCCTACGATTTCAGACAATATTTTCTTTTTATCCTTGGTACATATCGTCACGAAGTATTTCCCATTGCTACTGTAATTGAAGTTTTTCAGACGTGTTCGTTTTCTGTCAGGAAGCATAATTTCCCTCCTCTATTTCCCGGGAAAAGAAAACAGCGGCTACCGGTCGCCGCTGTTTCCTTTGAAAGGAGTCCAAAATTATGAAAAAAATGTCAAAATTAAGTAACTCGATTAAATAACTGTATTAAACTGTGTATTACAATTCGTTCTTATAGATAACGCCGTCGATCATTGTCATCTTACAGAGTGTGAAGTTGGAGAATGGGTGACCGTCAAAGATTGCAAGGTCAGCATCCTTACCTACTTCGATAGAACCAACGATGTCGTCAACACCGAGGAACTTAGCAGCACGGATTGTGATACCTTCGAATGCATCCTGTTCCTTAAGGCCGCGAGCCATGCAGAAGCCGATGTACATTGGGAGGAGAGCTGTCTGAGAGCCTGTATCCTGAGTGAGCATTACATTGATGCCAGCTTCATTGAGGATACCAGGTGTTTCCTGCTTTGTGCCCCAGATTTCCATCTTCATAGGACCCATCATAAGAGGACCTACAACAACGTCAACCTTTGCAGCCTGAAGTTCCTTAACGATCTTATAGCCTTCTGTGCAGTGTTCAACGGAATAGTCGAGGTTAAATTCCTTAGCAATGCGGATAGCTGTGAGAATATCGTCAGCACGGTGAGCGTGGATACGAGCCTTCATTTCGCCGCGTACTACTGGAACGAGAGCTTCGAGCTGCATATCCCACTTTGGCTTAGCTGTGCCGTTCTTTTCTGCTTCGATGAGTTCATCGGAGTAGTTCTTAGCCAGCTGAAGCTGCTTGCGGAGCATAGCGCCTGTGCCCATACGTGTCCATGGAGCAATACCCTTGGAGCCGTAGAAGCGCTTTGGATTTTCGCCGAGAGCCATCTTCATATGACGGTGGCCAGGGATTTCCATTTCTTCTGGGGAATTGCCGCGGAGCTTGAATGTAACGCCTGTACCGCCGATGATGTTAGCGGAGCCAGGACCTGTGTAGCAAGTTGTGAAGCCTGCGTTACGAACCTTTTCAACCGACATATCGTGTGGGTTGAGAGCTTCGATAGCGCGGATTTCAGGTGTGATAGGGGAAGAACCTTCGTTGCCGTCGCCCTGAAGACCAGGCATTGTGTTAGGTTCGCCGAATGTACACATATGAGTATGTACATCGATAAAGCCAGGTGTGAGCCAGCCGCCCTTAGCATCTATAATTTCAGCACCTTCTGGTACGACTACGTCAGCGCCGTAAGCCTTGATCTTGCCTTCTTCAACAAGAAGAACACCGTTTTCGATTGTGCCGTTAGTAACTGTTACGATTTTAGCATTAATAATAGCAAGCATTGTTATGAGTCTCCCTTTCAAAATAGATTCAGAACATAATATTAAGAAGGACGAAAATATATTCATCCCTTTCTGTCTATTTTAATGATATACCAAACAAACGTCAATGTCAACAAAAATCTGCATATTTTTTCGCCGCTTTATGTGTTTTGTGCATAATCCACAGAGATAGCAAGATAACTTTGGTAAGTATTTCAGCTGAAGCAAATTGAACAGTGAATAGTGAAAAATGAATAATTGCAGTATCTGCGATGCATTGAAAATAATCCCCCAGTCACTGCGTGACAGCCCCCTTGAATCAAAGGGGCCTCTCAAGCCTCCCCTGTGAATTAACCCCACATATAAAAAGACCACCCTTACGGATGGTCTTTCTCATTATTTCAGATTTGTCCACATAGTTACTGCAATCTTGACAGCCGATTCTCTCGTTGTATTGCCCAATGGATTGAAGCTGCCGTTGCCTACGCCTTCGAGGATTTTATTGGCATTCATAAAATAAACGTAAGGCTCGGCATAAGAGCCGATGAGATTATCATCTGTAAATGCAGTTGCGCCCGATGTATCAAGCTTACTTCCGTCGCCCACTTCGCCGTATCTGATAAGCTCATGCACTCTGCCCAGCATAGTTGCCGCCTGCTCGCGTGTGAGAGGGGCGGATGGCGCAAAATGGTCGAGGGCGACACCCTTGACAATGCCGAGGTTATAAGCCTTTAATACATCTTCGGAAGTTGTATCGTTGAATGGATTTACAAGGGCGATTTCGGCTGTCTTGCCGCTCTGCTTTTCGTAAAGCTTGACAGCGAGGGAGGCAAACTCCTCGCGTGTGATATTCTGTGTAACATCGGTATAATTGAGAATTTCAGGATAAAGCTCGACTTCACGTGCCTGATAAAGATATGTATCCGACCACGGAGAGTTTTTAGTCCATCTCACATAAGGCACCTGAGTATAGTTCAGACCGTTATAGATGTAAGGACGGCGGCCGCCATTATATTCATTGATGAGATACTGACGGAGCATTGTGTTCCATTCCTTGTGGTTTTTATTGAACTCATTGAAGTTTTCCACCATAAAATACTTATGGCTTATCTTACCGCGGCTTTCATAACTTGCGTGGTCTGTGCGTATATCGAGATAATACACCTTTCCGTCAAGGAAAAGCATATTCCACTTGTGTTCCAGCTCCTGACCATTTGAGATAAGCTCGCCCGGAATTACAAAGGAGGTATAGCCCAGCTCATCAAGGCAGAGAGTGAGCAGGCAGGCATAGTGCAGACAGTTGCCCACACGATAAATAGCCATTTCCGAGCCGAAATGGCTGAGATAATAATTCATTGTATATTCGCCGTGAAGCGGATAGGAAAAGTCGGTACGCACTGCCGCCTTGCCGCTTTCAAGCTGGCGAAGATATTCTTCTTTGTACTTTTCGCCGTTGGCTTCAAGGTCATCCACATCGATATAAACTGTGTCCTGATAGCCTGTACGGTCGCAGTTTTTAATTATCCAGTCATAGACAGCCATAATTCTGTCGCGGTCGGAAGAATAATTTCGCGCCCCTGTCTGGTCGACAATATCCTCTATTATCATGGCAATATCCCAGTAAGGACTGCGGATAGGCGTTCTTGCAGGCGCGGCGGCTTGAGCCGGCATCATAGACGCCATCATCGGCACAATGACAGCCATAACCAGCAGCATTGAAATGAGTTTTTTCATACAAATCCCCCTTTACAGTTTGCACCATAAGTGCAAGTGATATGTGCTTACGCACACGATATTCGACTTCGTCGAGCGATATATTCCTTTGGAATGTGATATATTCGCTGTGCGAATGTTGAAGTGTGAACTTCGTTCACAGATTAAATAGATGGTACGTCATAAATGCCGTACCCTACATATCATTACCCCTATTATAACACAAAAGACCGCCCTTGTGGACGGTCTTTGCAAAAATAATTTAATTACTTTACTGTGATAGCTGTGATGTGTGGGTTAACACCTTCGTACCAGTAGAGGAAGCCTTCCATGTCGATAACGTCGCCAACCTTGAGACCCTGAGCAGCCTTGTAAACGTCTGTAGAGGAATCTGTGAGGTAGGATTCAACTGTGAAGTTGTATGTCTGACCATCGATGGAAACGTTGAAGTAGATGTCGTCGCCTTCCTGACCGGAGCCGTCCCACTTATAGAGGAATGGAGCGCCGCCTTCGGATTCTTCAACTGTCATGCCCTTGAAGGAAACGAACATATTCTGCTTTTCGATGAGTTCGTCCTTGCCGAGAAGAGCTGTAACGTCTGTTGCTTCTGCGATGTATTCGCCTTCGAGGATTTCGAATGTAGCGTCAACGATTTCAACTTCGCCGGACCATTCAGCCTTGTAGCCTGTTACCTTGATCTTTGTGCCAGTTGGGATCTTAGCATAATCTTCTTCGGAGCAAGCCATTTCATATACGAAATAAGCGCCGTCCTTGTCCTGAAGATATACTGTAGCCTTGTCTTCCCACCAGGACTGCTTGCCCTGAACGAAAGCTTCGATAACAACTTCGCTGTCGAGTTCAGCTGCTGCGTATTCAGCGTAAGTCATAACGCCTTCGCCCTTAGCGTGGATGTCAGCAGGTGCTTCTGTTGGAGCTTCTGTTGCTGCTGTTGTTGCTTCTGTAGCCGCTGTTGTTGCTGCAGTTGTAGCTGCTGTTGTTGCTTCTTCCTTAGCGGAGCAGCCTGCGAACATAGCGAGCATCATTACAAGAGCAAGTGTCATTGCAATAAACTTCTTCATTTTTGTTTTCTCCTTTTTTCTTTGAGTACTGCTTTATCTGATTGTTCAAATAAAACAAATACATTATATGTTTTTTGGGTTATTTTCATAACCAAGAGATATTATACACCTTTTTGAAAATAAATCAAGAATTGTTAAAAGGTTGACAGTGATAAAATGAATTGACTTCGTCATGAATTGGTTTCACCATAAATTGATACTTCGTATCATGAATTGTTCCTGCGGAACATTAAGGTGTGAACTGCATTCACGAATAAAATAAGCGGACGAGCAATGCTCGCCCCTACAAAATCCCTTGCCTCCCTCTGACGAGGGAGGGGGACCGCTTGCGGTGGAAGGAGAGAAACCTATTC
>JAZUBN010000121.1:0-13155 GCA_045638565.1 Oscillospiraceae bacterium
ATCCTGCATTGTGTCAACATCGAAGAGGGATTCTACATCCTGCATAATAGCAGCGATTCTTTCGAGACCCATACCTGTGTCGATGTTCTTCTTTGCGAGTGGAGAATACTTGCCGTCACCTTCGTTATTGAACTGTGTGAAAACGAGATTCCAGAATTCAAGATAACGGTCACAGTCACAGCCAGGTGCGCAGTTTGGATTATCGCACTTATACTTTTCGCCTCTGTCAAAGTAAATTTCAGAGCAAGGACCACAAGGATAACCTACACCGATTTCCCAGAAGTTGTCCTTCTTGCCCATTCTGAATACATGACTTGGGTCAACGCCAACATCCTTTGTCCAGATGTCAAGAGCTTCATCATCTTCTTCATAGATGGAAACCCAGAGTCTGTCGACAGGCATATTAAGAACCTTTGTTACGAATTCCCAAGCATAGGAAGCAGCTTCCTTCTTGAAGTAGTCACCGAAGGAGAAGTTGCCGAGCATTTCGAAGTATGTACCATGACGAGCTGTCTTACCTACATTGTCAATGTCAGGAGTTCTGATACACTTCTGGCAAGTTGTTACTCTTGGTGCAGGAGGTGTCTGTTCGCCTGTGAAGTAAGGCTTGAGCGGAGCCATACCTGCATTGATAAGAAGAAGTGTCTTATCGTTCTGTGGAACAAGTGGGAAGCTTTCCATACGGAGATGGTTCTTGCTTTCGAAGAATGAGAGATAACGCTCTCTGATTTCATTAAGTCCTAATTTTTCCATGATTTATATTCCTTTTAATTTGTTTTTTCTTTTCTGATAATTGAAAGAGCTGGTGCATCACATGGAAGCTTCATCTTAAGCTTCATTTCTGCATGAGGTGCAGATTCAATGTCTTCATCACGTTCATTACGAAGTATTTCAGGAATGAACTGAACACATTCACCATCTGGTCTGAGAACTTCCAATTTATCGCTGGCAAAGAACTTATTCTTCTGTGTAAGAAGTGTAAGTCCATTTTCATCCTTACCATCTACGACTGCAACGATATCCCAGTCTCTGATATAGATATTTTCATTATAATCCTGACTGTTTGTATCTCCAAAATAGAAACCGTTGAAATACTGTCTGTGGCTTACCTTAAAGATTTCGTCTCTGATTGAATCAGTAAGTTCATAGTTTTCAGGATCTTCGAAATAAAGGTCGATAGCCTTTCTGTATGCCTTTGTAATAGCAGCTGTATAGTATGCGGACTTTGCACGGCCTTCAATCTTGAAGCTGTTAATACCAGCCTTTACAAGCGCAGGAATATGTTCAATCATACACATATCCTTAGAGTTGAAGATGTAACTGCCCTTATCATCTTCGATGATAGGCATATACTGACCTGGTCTCTTTTCTTCAACAAGATGATACTTCCAGCGACATGGCTGAGCGCAGTTGCCGCGATTGGAGTCTCTGCCTGTCATGTAATTGGAAAGCAGGCATCTGCCGGAAATTGACATACACATGGAACCGTGAATGAATGTTTCAATTTCAAGTTCAGGTGGTGTATTCTCTCTGATATAAATAACTTCATCAAGGGTAAGTTCGCGAGCAAGTACAACACGATTTGCACCCATATTATAATAGGCCGTTGCAGCACCGTAGTTAGTGACATTAGCCTGTGTACTGATAGTGATGCGAAGCTGAGGAGCAACACGCTTTACAACTTCAAGTACACCGATATCAGCAACAATAACGCCGTCTGCGCCACATTCTGCAATCTTTCTGATATGTTCATCGATAACAGCAAATTCATTGTTTCTTGGCATTGTATTTACTGTTACCATAACATTAACGCCGTTTTCATGACAGTGCTTAACAGCTTCTGCCATTTCTTCATAAGTAAAGTTTCCGGCACCTGTTCTCATGCCGAACTGGCTGCCGGCAAGATATACTGCATCAGCGCCATAGGCGACAGCATATCTGAGCTTTTCCATATCGCCTGCAGGCGATAAAATTTCAGGTTTTTTCATTATATCCCCCATTTAATTTTTGTTCTTTTCAGCTTGAGCTTTTGCCTCATTATGTTCTTCCAGTGTGCGTGTGAATACATGGCTTCCATCATCTTCACCTGTAGCAACATAATAGAAGTAATTATGTTCTTCAGGCTGAATTGCGGAAAGTATAGCACCCATACCAGGATTACAGATCGGACCCTTTGGAAGTCCTTTGTAAATATATGTGTTATATGGACTGTCAATCTTGAGATCTTCAGATGTGAGAGCCGCCTTGTGCTCAGGAAGTGCATACTGTACAGTTGCGTCAATATTGAGATATGGGAAATCTGCACTGTGATTAAGGCGGTTGATTATAACACCGGCAATAGTCTTCTGCTCAGTTTCCTTCACAGCCTCACGTTCGACCATAGATGCGATCGTGATGATTTCATGCATAGAATATCCTGTAGCCTCAGCATACTCAATAATATCGTCAGAGTACTTCACGTCAAAGTTATTGAGCATTTTATTGATGACGTTAACAGGCTTATCATTCTTATAGAATTCATAAGTATCCGGGAAAAGGAAACCTTCAAGGCGGAACTCTTCCATAGGAACATCCTGAAGATAATCATGCTTATAAGGATATGTCGCAGCTGTTTCAAGGAAATCTTTCTGCGAACAAACCATAGAGTCTTCCATGAGTTTCGCGATTTGTTTAAGAGTATAACCTTCAGGAATTGTTACTGTAACTGTTTCTGTATAGTTTGAAACACGTCTGAGAGAGTTTATAATCTGACCATAGTCCATATTGGAATTAAGTTCAAACTTACCGCTTTCAAAAGTTTCATATTTTTTAAGCGTTGAATAGAGTCTGAATGCCCAAGGATATTTAATAACTTCCTCATCCTTGAGGATGCCAGCCATTTCAGCAACCGTTACATCATCCTTAACTTCAACTACAGTTGAATATTCAGGCTTGATAAGTGCAAAAACATCGTTTGCAGTAAGAATTATCAATGCTGAAAGCAACATGGAAACCCCAAGAACAAAAAGAACATAGGTGAACTTATTAAGGGCACTTCTTCTCTTCTTCTTTTTAGTTTTCTTTTTATTTTTCTGATGTGTACGTTCCTGACGAGGAATAATATTTTCGTCTGCGCCAGGTGTCTGATTAGTCATATTTTCTGACATATTATCTCCTTTCGTCTAAACATTGTATGCAATAGACATAATCGTGATAAGCAACATTACAACAACACCCGGAGATCCAAACGTTGTCATAATATAATTGCCTGTTTTGCTCTTTTTGAACTTCTGTACCTTATCTTTCAGTATAAGTTTTTCAAGAGAAACAAAAGCTAAATACCCAAATATAAGAAACAGGAATAAGTTTATAACAAAGAAATATGGCACAAGACCGAATATTTCATAAGTGTCAATAAAAAAATCCATTACCAGATAGCAGGAATTGCATATCAGGTGAACAAGAAAAGCAGGAATCAGTGATGTAAAGGAATATGTGAGATATCCGCAAAACAAACCGAAAATGAACGAACCTGCAATATTGGAAATATCCATATGTATTATGGAAAAGCATATGGCTGTTGTTATTATTGATACAGAGGTGCCAAACTCAGAAAGAAGACTTTGCATAGCTCCTCTGAACATAAGTTCTTCCGTAATAGCTGGGATAAGAGCATTTATAATAAACACTGCGTACCACGGAATATTATCAACAGATATTTTGCCTGTTGTAGCAGCAATACCTGAATTATTTATAACTGTAAAGTTTGCCCAGAATGCGAAAAACGCAACGGCTGCTCCACCGATAATTGTAAACCCAAATTGTCTGAATCCAATAGGTCTTGACGGAAGCGCTACTTTTTTGCCCAATTTTCTGCCCAAGATACAGGCAAATACGGTAGGAACTATAAATGAAATAGCCTGAATTACGGCAACCGTCTGCCATGTTGAGGCGATTGCTCCACTGGAAAGTAATTGTTTTGAAACAAATAATATAAGAACCGTCATTACAGGCAGAAAGCCTGCAAGAAGATTGGTTTTATCTTTTACCACGTTTCTCTCCTAATTATATAACAAATTGATATAACCTTCAATATCCTTAACCGGGGTATTTATTGATTTTATCATTCCGATAAACTTTTCATTTCCCGGAAAAACACATCTATAAGATTTTTTTGAATGATATAGTGCAACAGAATTTGCCAATGCAGCAGAATTTTTACCCATACATTCCGAAGCAACGAATTTATCTTCTGTAAAGTATCCGAATACATATGAATCAATGATGCCATCAGTTTCGTGTACAAAAGAGGTTTCACCATACATATCAAACAAAGCATCACAATGTATTTTATCACGAATTGAATGTATTACTGAATTACAGTTTTTACTGTAAACTGAATTTATTCCTTCAAAATCATAACGTTCAATTTTTCTGAAATCAATCACATCATTATTGACTTCAGACTCATTTTCTGATATTGAAAAATATTTTTCAAATCCAAAGCGCTTATAATAATCAAGCAATGACTGTTCCTGTACGATTAAAATAGAATAATCAGTTCCATTATTTTTGTCAATTTCAAATGAATGGTTAATAATCTGCGCCATTATACCCTTTCCACGGTATTCAGGAAGAGTGCCGACACCATAAAGATAACTTGAGGTATATTCCATTTCTCCATCAGTCAGTCTGACAGGAATCATCTGGAGGGCCGCAATTATCTGATTGTTTTCTTCATATACAAGAGTATTTTCAAAATTATATACCTTAGTAAAAAACCAGTCTGCAAATTTTGCTTCACCTGGGAAACAAGTATTGAAAATATTAAGGATTATTTCTTTTTCGTCTGGAACAGCATATCTGATCATTTTATTTTATCCGGATCTACTTTCACTAAATATTTTTTTGTAAGCTGGACAGGATTATATGAAAGTTTTGCTTTACGCAAGCCTTCAATACCTAAATCTTCTTCTCTGTTTACGAAAGGAACACCTTCGAAATTACGTTGAGCAAACTGCTGATTTATCATAGCATATGCCCCTTCATAATCTATATCAGCTTTTTCATACATAACACCGAAAATCTGGTCTGAAACCTTTTTGCCAATAGTAAAACCGATCATTTTACCATCGATTCGAAGTATACCACCTCTGAGACCAAGTCTTTCAAAGTTATTCAAAGCCTTTTTTATAGAGAATGTTTCTGCAGAATCTGCAGTATCAGTTTCCCCTCTTTTTGTTCCCCATGCAATCTGAAAATCGATTATTTCATTTCTGTGGGTAGCAGGATCCATATCTTCGAATGTCCAGCTATCACCATATGCACCAAGGAACTTGTTTACATGATTTCTTTTGGCAGAAAACTTTTTTCCTCTGAGCCACATAAGATCTTCTGAACTGTAAATATAGTCCATAGCTCCTCTGTTTTCTTCAAATTCAAAGGCATCTTCACCAAAAAGATCAATAAGTCTTTCCTTCTGGGTTTCAGATACAGAATTGACAAGAATGTTTTCGTTAATTGTGCGTGCATACTTTATAAGTTTAATGAAAGCCTGACGAAAGTCACCTCTTGTAAAAGGAGGAAAAACCATCATATACTCATCGCTTCTGTTACTGCAGAGATATAAGCAGTCATCCTCGATACACATTTTCACTTTATAATGATCGCACCACAAAAACAGCCCGACAAAATTTCGTTCAGCCATAAATGCGCCATCTATATCAAGATAACTCTGTACAATTTCTATATCATCTATTGTAAAGTTTCTGAATTCCATACTAATAATTTTCACCACTTACGATATTACATATTTCATTGCTGATATCATCTATTGTTCGGATTTTATTGTCCTTTATGCAATTTATAACCTTCCAATCATATCTCTCAGCAATTTTAAGAGCACATTCTCTGCAATGAACAAGATAAGCATGATCCTGCTCATGAATATCTCCTTCATTGCCCTGACGGTGTTCAATAAGCTTAAAAGTGAACTTAGAAGGCATGTCCATAAAGAAGACAAGGTCAGGAGCCGGAATACCCATAAGATTATATTCAAAATCAAAGAGCCAGTCGGTGAAATCCCACCATTCGCTTTCAGCAAGCTTAGGAGTCTGATGCACAGCATTTGAAGTGGTATATCTGTCGCAGACAATAATACCGCCGTTCTGATAATATTCCTTCCAGTCTTTCTGATATGAAGCATATCTGTCTACTGCAAAGAAAACAGATGATGTCTTTGCAGGAACATCTGTAGGTTTTGAACCAAATTCACCGCCAAGATACATTCGCACAAGGGATGAGCTTTCTTCTGAATAACGTGGGAATGTGACCTCTCTATAGTCAATCCCATTTTTGCGGAAGTATTCGCACAGTTTATTTTTTTGTGTGGCTTTGCCCGAACCGTCTGTGCCTTCAAATACTATGATCTTACCATTCATAACTTATTTTACTCCGAACTTTTCTCTTACTTCTTTTGCTTTGCCGCAGGTCATCTTACCCTCGGAACATGGACCGTACAGACATGCAGGACCAGCCTTGCTGAACAGAACAGGTGCAACTTCTTTACACTGTTTAAGCATTTCAAATGCAAGATCTCTGATTTCCCACTGAGCTCTGTTACATGCTCTGAGTTTAAAGAAATTATACAATGAACGTGTATTCATTGTCATCATGATCTTTGTTTCGCATGCATTAGGAAGAACATAACGGGCATCTTCGATGGCCTTCTTCTCGGCCGCGCTTTTGGCTTTCTTAGGATCCATGCCATCATTGATCATATCATTGTAGTGGCGATCGAAAAGAATCTTTGAAAGTTCTTCGTATTTATTCATATCATCTTCCATTGCCTTAAGGAAGATTTCCTTTGCTTTTTCATCTTTTTCAATTTCAGGAGGAACAACAAATGCAAAATGATTTTCTTTTACATAACGCTGTGACTGAACACTGAATGATGCAATTCTGTGACGTGTGATCTGTGCAAGGAGGCTTCTTGAAACGCCTTCAATAGCAAATGTAAAAGAAGCATGTTCAATCGGACTTTCATGACCGATTTCCATAAGCATATTTATAAAATTGCCTGTTGCTTCATCTGTAAGCTTTTCCATTATAGTATCTGTATCAGCCGGAGAATAACAGAAACGTGCAGCAGCGGCAATTATTTTTTCAGGGTCAGGTGTATGTGCAATAAGCTTGACTTTAAGCATTATTTCTTTCCTCCTAATCTGTATTTTATACTTTCGATAACATAGAGAGGCAGAACAGACATTCTTTTGATTCGGGAAGGCTGTTTAATAAGTCTGTAAAGCCATTCGAGACCAAATTTAACAAAAAACTCAGGAGCTCTCTTTGCTGTTCCTGCAAATACATCAAGGCTTCCGCCAAGACCGGCAAAAACAAAAGCATTTATTTCATGCATATGATCCTTGATAAAAAGTTCCTGCTTTGGTGCACCGAGGCACACAAAAACTATTTTTGCACCCGATTCATTTATCTGGCTGATAATTTCAGGAATATCCTTTTCCTTGAAATATCCATCTCTTACACCGACAATATTGCATGAAGGATATTTAGCCTTCATATTATCACGTGCTGTTTCAGCAACGCCAGGCTTGCCACCAAAGAAAAATACAGGGTGGGATGTTGACTTGATCAAATTTTCGGCAAACTCAACACCTGCAACTTTTTCCTTTACAGGATTGCCGATTATTTTAGAGGCAAGAATAACGCCTACACCATCCGGAAGGACAAGTTTTGCATCATTGATAAGTTTTGCAAACTTTTCGTCCTTTTCAGCTGCATATGCTATTTCCGCATTTGGAGTAACAACCATACATTTTTCAAAGGATTCAATACATCCTTCTGCTATAGAAACAGCTTCACACATTGTTACGCTGTCGAACTTTATAGACATTATCTGCTTTTTCATAATAAAACCCCACTATCTCATTATCTATATTATTATACATCAAAACTTCTTAAAAGTAAATAAAAATCATATCAAAACTTTGAAAACAAACAATGAAAAACCTCTGCATCAATATATGCAGAGGCTAATACTATTTCAAATTAATAATATAAAGAACATCAGAAGCATTTTCATCGATATTTGAAGTGTTTTTCAATTCACCGCCATCAGTAAAACCAGCTTCTGAAAGTCTTTTTTCAAAAGCATTGAATATTTCCGGATCATTTTCAACATAAACGTAATAAAGCTGACTGTCTGCATCCTGTTCGTACTCATATTCAGATACGAAGCCCGGCAAATCACCAAGGCCTACAAAAAGCTTTATGAATTTAAATGTATCTGCGTGTACCGATGCTTCTTCAATTTTTTCTGATGCTGTCTCTGTTGCAGAAGTTGTATCAGGCTCGTAAACAGCACCAGCCGGTACGCCACCAGCTTCAATTGACATGGTTTTGGCATTTGCTGCCGGAGACGATAGTAAGGACTCTTCTTTACTGAAAGAAGGTGTGAAACCACTGAATACAGTAGATATTAAAATAAGAAACACAGCCGCAACAGCTGCAAACGAAAGGAATTTTTGCATACCATATCTCTTTTTTGCAGGTCTTGCATTGGTTCTCACATTTCGCATAATCTTATCGTGAAGATCCTGCGGAACACTTACATCCATTTCTCTTGTCTGAAAAGAAATAATTTTTAATGATTCAAAACGGTTTTTACAGTTCGGGCAACGTTCAATATGTTCCAAAAGTTCAGAAATCTTGGATCCCTTAAGCTCACCATCAAGATACATATTCATCTGCTCGATATATTTAGTACAATTATTCATTTAATCTCCTTCATCATGACTTTTAACATAACATTAGACTGCATTATTTTTAAAAAGTTCCATGATCAGAAAGATATTTTCTTAAATTTTCGCGAGCTCTTGCAATACGGGATTTAACAGTTCCAACATCAAGAGATAAGATTTCTGAAATTTCGGTATATGTCTTTCCCGCGACTTCGCGCAGCACCAGAACATCTCTGTGTGTAGATGACAACTGACGCATACCGGCTTCAAGTCTTTCCGAAAGTTCCTTTCGTTCATAAGCATTTTCCGGATTATAGCGAATGTCAGAAACTTCAACCTCGTATTCTTCGTCCTCGGTTTCCTGATTCAAAGAAATATCAAAGTTCATACGGCTTCTTTTCATATGGTCTTTACATACATTCATAGCTATACGATAAATCCATGTTGAAAAAGAACTTTCTTCTTTGAAATTACCAAGAAATCTGAACACCCTCAAAAAAACCTCCTGACAGGCGTCCATTGCATCCTGTTCATGTCCGAGGTTTCTGTATACCAAATTATATACTTTTTTCTCGTACAGAGAGACGATGATTTCAAAAGCCTGCACATCTCCCTCTGCTGCACGTCGGATAATTTCCTTTTCGTTAACCATCACAAGTTTCCTTTATTTCATCTAAAAGCTTTATAACTTCGTCACAAGTTTCAAGTGTGGAAATAATAATTTTAAACTTTTTTGAACCGCGGATTCCCTTAAGATACCAGAGCATATGCTTTCTGCATTCAGCAACCGCACGTGATTCACCCTTAAGCGAACAAGTAAGCAACAGATGACGTTTCATAGTATCAATTACTTCTTTAGGGTTTGTAGCATCATAGCAACCAGTTTCCTCATACTGTAAGAATTGTCTGAAGAGGAATGGATTGCCAAGCGCTCCTCTTGCGGCCATAACTGCATCTGCACCATATTCATTCATAGCTTTGAATGCACTTTCAGGAGTGAAAATATCACCACTGGCAATTACAGGAACATTTACAGCATTTTTAACCATTTCAATTGTCGGGAAATGAGATTCACCGCTGTACATCTGTGTTCGTGTTCTGCCGTGTACACATACAGCACTTACACCGGCGGATTCAGCCATCTTTGCAAATTCAACAGCATTTATAGTATCAAATGTAAAACCACGTCTGAACTTTACAGTAAGTGGAATATCAATAGCCTTTCGTACAGCTTTAATAATGGCTTCTGCCCTCTTAATATCAGCCATAAGTGCACTTCCTTCACCATTTGAAACAATCTTAGGCACAGGACAGCCCATATTGATATCAATACCTACAGCCTGACAATTTGCAACTGCAATCTTTGCACCTTCTGCACACACATCCGGATCATTACCGAAAATCTGCGCAATGCAAGGCATTTCAGTATCATCAATTTTAAGCAAAGACAGACTCTTTTTATCTCCATAAGTAAGTGCTTTAGCGCTTACCATTTCGGTATATGTCATACCTGCACCGAATGAGCGACAAATCTGTCTGTATGCGCTGTCTGTAATCCCTGCCATCGGAGCGAGGAAATATCTGTTTTCTGCTTTTATTCCATCAATTACAATGTCTTTAATCATTTAAATCTCCAAGTGAAAGTCTGAATTCGCCCAATACTTCATCAGAAAGATTGTTGAGATAGTCAAGGCTGAACTTTCCATCATATTTTCTTACACCGTGTGAACTTGCAAGTTCTTCAGTATAGGAGTCAAGCGGATAAATATCGTATTTATTTGCTTTATTGTTATAATGAGTTACAACAGGCAAAACACCTGCGTTTTGTATTTCTATTTCATCATCTACGGTCTTTACAATTTCAAAACTTGCCATACCGCCAAGCATAGTTGATGCTTTCTGCTGATTGGAAACAAAATTGCCAAGAGAATAGAAACAGACCGTTTTATGTGTATCGCCAATTACCTTTACAGGCTCGATAACGTGTGGATGATGACCAATTATAACATCAACGCCCTGAGAATTAAGAAGTTCTGCAAGTCTTGTCTGTTCCTTGATTTCCTTTGTTGTATACTCAGTACCCCAATGCATAGAAACGATGAGAACATCACATTCAGGTCTGATTTTTGCGATATCACTCTTGATTTTTTCATCATTTATCAGCGGCACAATATTTGGGTTGCTTTTTGGAAGTGGAATACCATTTGTACCGTATGTATAGGAAAGCATACCGATAGTTACGCCATCCTGCTCAAAAACAAGAAAATCATCAAGCTTATTTTCATCCGGGAAAATACCGATAATTTTATCAAAACCAGCTGCTTTTATATTTTCGTAGGATGCCAGAAGGCATTTAAGACCTTTATCAAGTGAATGATTACTTGCAATATTTGCAATATTGAAACCACTGTCAAAAAGACCTTTTGCAGCTTCTGCAGGGCCATTGAAATTAGGATATCCGCTAAGGCCAAAATCAAGACCACCAAGTGGAATCTCCTGATTTACAAATGCAAGATCGTATTTTTCAATAATTGGCTTCATGATTGAATAAATAGGAGAAAAATCAAATTTACCCTTTTCAATCTGAGCAGAATATGTTACAGTATTATGTAAGAGATTATCTCCCACAGCGGCAAAGGATATTCTTGTTTCCTTCTTTTCAGGTACAGGGATATCTGCCTTTGCAACAGTTGTTGTCGGCTGCGCCGTAGTCCCTTCAGTCGATGCGGTTGTCCCGATTGTAGGTATTGGCGGAGATGTTTCAATATCTGCTGCCGCACAACCTAAAAGCATAGCTATAATTAATGTGATAAATAAATACTTTTTCATAGGTTTTAAAATCCTCCATTTAATAATTATAGCAGATTATTTTGTTTTTTGCAATTATTTACAGGTGATTTATGAAGAAAAAACTTATATCAATGGTTATTGCTGTTTTTATTATCGCAATTGCAATCTTAACAGTTTATTTTATCCCGCATAATACTAAAATAAACATCAAAGGGTGGGTATATCGTACACTTGGTATAGATTTAATCAGAGGTGACGAACCTAAATACGATGTTATAAGGCTGAAAGATGACTATATTACATTTGCAGGTACTGCAGAAGATGTGGCTCCATTTGCAAATAAACTTACTGCATTTGGTACTTGGCTTGAAAACAACGAAATTCCTTTTTTATATATCCAGGCACCGCACAAATGGCCAAAGGATATGAAAAGCGAATCAAATCATTACTCAAAGCAGGCTGATGATATGCTCTCTGCCCTTTCAAATGCCGGAATTGATACGTATGATATGCGCAATGATATAGACGGTCTTGAATATTTCTTTAAGACCGACCATCATTGGATGCCTCAAACAGGGATTCCTGCCGCAAGATACATTACTGAGTTTATCAATAATAAATATGGGTTTGATCTCGATACATCTGTTTTCAATTCAGAAAACTATGATTATGAGGTCAGAGAAGATATTTTCCTTGGTAGTCAGGGTAAAAAGGTCGGCAAATATTACGCAGGGCTTGATAATTATACTATAATCACTCCGAAGTTTGAAACTGAATTGCAGAAAATAGTTCCTATTATGGGAATCGATATAAGCGGTAGCTTTGAAGACTGTTTCCATGACTACAGCGTTTTTGACAATAAGGATATTTTTTCGGCTTCCCCTTATGTATTCTATACCAGTGACTATAATCTGGAAATTGACAGAAACAATCTGGTGGACAATGATAAGAAGATATTATTTATCCGCGATTCATTTGGCTGTGTGCTTACCCCATTTCTCTCACTTTCCACAAGCGAACTTCATGTAGTTGATACACGATTTTTTAAGGAAAATCTTTACGATTATATTCTGGCAAACGATTTTGATCTGGTTGTCTTCGAAAGCAATCCGGGATTTAATCAGTCTCAGTTCACGATTTTTAAAGAAGAAAAATTGAATTAGTGTATTAAAAAAGCAGAGCCGAAGCTCTGCTTTTTTATTTTATAATGCAATTTAAATTATCAAAAGAATCAAGATACATAAAATATGATTTATCAAATGTAATGAGGTCGCTTGGAGCATGTGTATCGGTATCCACAAGCAGTCTGTTTCCAACTTCACGCGCAATGTTTGCAACATGTCCGTTTCCCAGACAGTGTCCCTTACGTGCGGAAATCTCTAAATATATGTCATTTTCAAGTGCAAGTTCCGCTTCCTCTTTTGTTATCAAACCAGGATGGCCTAAGATATCCACATGCTCTGATTCGACTGCAGCGCGATTTGTGCCAGGGGTAACAGGTTCGTTCAGGGTTTCGCCGTGAACCACAACGATTTTTGCACCCAGCTCTTTGGCTCTTGCTGCAATTCCATCAATTGACTCGCATGGTGCATGGGTAACTTCCGCACCCAAGACTACGGTTATGTCC
>JAZUBN010000122.1:0-8649 GCA_045638565.1 Oscillospiraceae bacterium
CGGAGGGGTTGTCAAAAAAACAAAACACCCTCCATCAGTCATATCAATCGCCCACATACTTTCTACTTATCTTTGTTTATTTATTTTATATATTTATTTATATATATTTGGGTGCAGCCTGCTTCACATCATTTGTACGCAAATTTGGACATCAATTTACACAGAATTGCACATCTTCTGCAAAATCCTGCATATCATTTTTCTGCGGTACGTCATAAATGCCGTACCCTACATAGCCTCCCTTGTGTAAAGGGAGGTGCCGAGTATAACGAGGCGGAGGGATTGTCAATTACAAAATCCGTCGGAGACACCACAATTCTTCACTTTTCATTTTTCACTATTCACCATTCATTTATCAATGTGGTCCCCCTTCTCCCACTGGAGAAAGCTGTAAAAAATGCCACCCTTTCGGATGGCATTTCTCTTATTCAATTATTCATTTACTCATTTACTCATTTACTCATATTTCAGCTCATAATTTCCGCTTGCCTTGGTGAAACGATAGACCAGATAATATCTTCTGTCAGACGCAACTTCAATAACCGCCTTGGGATTATCCCCGTCAAGCCGCATTATCAGCTGCTTTTTCTCGTCAAGAAGTTCAATCTGCATATCGCCCTTACTCAGCTTCACATCAAGGTCAAAAGCATAATTTCTGCTCTCCTTAAACTTCACAACACGCTTCATCCAGCCATTGCACGAGGTGAAAGAGGCCTTGTTGCCCCTCTGTGAGCCGATAAAAGTAAGCGCCTTCTTGTTGTTCATCACCATATATCCGCCCGTATAAAGCAGATACATCACACCGCCCAGCAGAGCGAAAATCACGATAAGTTTAATCATATTATCCACCTCCCGTGGAGGATGAACTTAAACACCAAGAGCCTTCTTTACGAATGTCTGAGCTTCGGAAGCTGTCTTATAAAGAGCATCACCGCGGCCTCTGTCGTGGGAGCCGTCCTTGAGAACACGGAGGAGAACAGGGTTTTCACTTGTGTTCATTTCCTGCATAAGAGCAGCAAACTTCTTGCCGTGATATGGAGGAACGTTGTTGTCACATTCGCCTGTCTGAATGTAAATCGGTGGGTAGTTAACATTCTTGACATTATGATATGGAGAATAGCTCTTCATATAGTGGAACATAGCCTCTTCACGTGGGTTGCCGTATTCAGTTGTGTACATAGGACCACGGTCGTCATACATATAACGGATCATGTCTGTGTGAGGAACAGAAGCAATTACACAGCCCCAGAGGTCAGGACGCATTGTGATAAGAGTTGTAACGAGAAGGCCGCCGTTGGACTGACCGCAGATAGCAAGCTTCTTAGGATTTGTCCACTTGTTTTCGATGAGCCATTCAGCGATGGAGATGAAGTCAGCATAGCAGTTCTTCTTGTTGCCAAGGTTGCCGCCGTGATGCCACTTTGTGCCGTATTCGTTGCCGCCGCGGAGGTTGCAGGAAACATAAACAAAGCCGTCGTTTACCCAGTCGTAAATGTCACGAACAGTAGTTGTGTTGCCGAACTGAGGTGCAACAGGCAGACGGTATCCGCCGTAGCCGAACATGAGAACAGGGTTGTTGCCGTCAAGCTTGATGTCCTTTTTATGTACCAGGAATGCAGGCACCTTAACGCCGTCAGCAGAGGATGGAACGAAAATCTGTTCAACAACGATATCGTCAGGAACCTGTACCTTCTTCTTCTGGTAAGCCACAGAAATTTCATCAGTTTCAAGGTTGTAGCGCATTGTCATAGGAGCAACGCGGAAGGATTCGAAGCTGAAATAGAAGTTCTTTGCCTTGCTTACAATATGGCTGCCGAAGTTGCGTGAGCCGCAGTTGCCGAATGTATCAGGCAATTCAACTGTCTTTACAAATTCACCCTCGTGGCTATAAACGTCGAGAACACCGGAAACGTCCTTCATAGAGGAAACGAGAATGTATTTTGGAGTGATCTGAGCACCGATAAGATTCTTTTCAGACTCAGGAAGAATGTCCTTGGCAGCAGCAATTTTTCCACCAATTTCCACACCGATGATCTTGCCGAAGTCAGCGCCTTCACGGGAGAAGATGTAGTGATACTTTTCATTGGAGCCAAGGTAAACGATGGAGAGATATTCGCCGTCAGTAAGTTCCTGAACAGTATTGTCCGCTGGTGTAAAGCAGTAGAGCTTGCAGTTGGAATAGTCTCTGTGAGCGTGGATGAAGATGTATTTGCCATCGCCAGATGCTGCCACACGGAGGAATGGAGAATGTTCGTTGTGAGTATGGATAGTTGTGATTTCGTCTGTGTCTGTGTTGTAAACCTTCACATAGTGAACAGACTTGCCTGTTGTCTTGTCGATGTCAGCATCAGCAAAATAGATTGTCTTGCCGTCGCCGCCCCAGCACCAGGAGAACATACCTTCGAGTGTATGAAGAACCTTGTCATTCTTATAGTCATAAACCACGATGGAAGGAGCCGCCTTGCCGTGTTCGAGACCGTTTACAGCAACGATGCCATTGTCGAGAACGGAAGGGATGCAGGAGGAATAAATATACTTGCCATCGAAAGATTCAGGTGTTGCAATAGTTTCGATTTCCTTGTAATCCATATCGAGCACAACAGCATAAACCTTGGAAGCTTCGTCTGTCTTGATGCAGTAAAGCTTGTCGTTCAGTTCATATTCTTCCGAATAAGCAACGCCCTTTGCGTTTTCCTTCAGCTTCTTTGCAAGAGCAGGAGCATCATAACCTTCAAGAGTATTGAAGAAATTGTCAGTAAACTCGTTCTGAGCTTTGACCCATGCGAGAGTTTCTTCACTGTGGCGGTCTTCCATCCACTGATAAGGGTCGGCCATTGTCACGCCGTGAAGCTCATAAGTAAAGTCGGATTTTCTTGGCTTTGGATAATTGAACATAATGTTCTCCTTTCGCACTTTAATTTTTATGCCAATATAATAACATATAATGAATGAATTGTCTATACAAAATAGATAAAATCTGTGGAAAAATATCATATAGTATGGTATAATGTTTACAAAGGAATGAAAATAATAATCCACTTAAAAAACAGGAGGCAAATATGAAGAAAAATTACCGCTGGGATAATCTCACATCCCCTGAAATCAGAAAAATGGCCGAAAACAACGCAATTGTCATCCTTCCGATAGGCTCGGTCGAGCAGCACGGCCCTCATCTGCCTGTAGGCTGCGACTATCTTATGGCAACTAACGTTTCGGAAAAAATCGCCGAAAAGCTCAACGAAATCGGCAAGCCTTGTCTTGTTGCGCCAAGCCTTTCGGTGTGCAATTCCACCCATCATATGAGCTTTGCAGGCTCTATGACCCTTCGTGTGTCCACATATATGGCGCTCCTCCGCGATTACTGCGTTTCGATAGCCAAGCACGGATTCAAGAAAATCGTCATCGTCAACGGCCACGGCGGCAATACAGCGCCAACCGAAGCAGCCCTCATAGATATCAATGAAGAACTGGGATTTCCTGTATATTTCACAGGCTACTGGATGAGCGACGATAAGGCTCAGCCGGAAATCCTTGAAACCCAGAGCGGAATGATTCACGCCTGCGAAAGCGAAACTTCCATGGTGCTTTCCTACGATAAAACCCTTGTCGACCCTGTATACAAGGAAACAAAAGGCAACCCTGGCTATCCTCTCGATGTGGAAAATAATGGTATTCTGCACACCTTCCACCGTATGGAAATGCATACAGAAAACGGCGTTATGGGCAATTCCTTTATGGCGACAAAGGAAAAGGGAGATAAGATGACAGAGCGTTTCGTCGATGGCTTTGTGAAGATTTTCTCCGATGACAGAATCTGGAATCAGCCTGTATAGTCAGATTCATTATACAACATCATACACAACCTGCATAAAAAACCTTGCACTTTGTTATCTTTTATGGTATAATGTTACCATCAAAACTATTGGTATATAAAACAGGAGGAAAACAATATGAAATATCGTAAGTTTGGTAAACTCGGCATTGAACTTTCCGCATTCGGCATGGGATGTATGCGTCTCCCAATCGTTGGCGATCCTGACAAGAAGGTCATCGACGAAGAACTCGCTATCAAGATGATCCGCACAGCTATCGACAATGGCGTTACATATGTTGACACAGCTTGGCCATATCACAATGAAACATCCGAAAACGTAGTCGGCAAGGCTCTCCTCGATGGCTACCGTGAAAAGGTACACCTCGCTACAAAGCTTCCTATCTGGCTCTGCGAAAGCAAGGAAGATATGCACAAGTATTTCAATATCCAGTGCGAAAAGCTCCAGACTAACCATATCGACTTCTATCTCATCCACGCCCTCAACAAGGACAGATGGGAAAATGCAAAGAAGGCTGGCGTTCTCGAATTCCTCGATGAGCTCAAGGCTTCCGGTAAGATCAAGTACGCTTGCTTCTCCTTCCACGATAAGTACGAAGTATTCGAAGGCATTATCAATGACTATAACTGGGATATGTGCCAGATTCAGTTCAACTTCATGGACATCAATAATCAGGCTGGCATGAAGGGCGTCAAGCTCGCAGGCAGCAAGGGCATTCCAATCGTTATCATGGAAGGTCTCCTCGGCGGCCGTCTTGCAAAGGCTCCTGCAAATGTTCAGGCTCTCTACGATGCATTCCCAGTAAAGCGTTCCCCAGTTGAATGGGCATTCCGCTGGCTCTGCAACCACGCTGAAATCGCAACAGTTCTCTCTGGCGTTTCTAATATGGAACAGACACTCGACAACCTCCGCATCTTCGATACAGTTGAAGTTGGCGCAATGAGCGAAGAAGAACTCGAACTTATGGATAAGGTTCGCGAAGCTTACAACAGCCTCATCAAGGTTCCATGTACAGCTTGTCAGTACTGCATGCCATGTCCACAGGGCGTTGATATCCCTAAGACATTCGCTATCCTCAATAATGCTTCTCTCTATGATGGCAAGGAAAAGGGCCACCAGAACTTTGAAGCAATGGTCAAGGATGGCAAGGACCCACGCAACTGCGTAGGCTGCGGCGCTTGTGAAGCTCAGTGCCCACAGCATATCAATATCATTGAAATGCTCAAGATGGCAACAGAAGAACTCGCATAATTACATAACGTAAATATAAACAGCGGAGCAGAAATGTTCCGCTGTTTTTGTAAAACCACACACTTTTTTGCCTCCCCTGTGTAAGGGGAGCGGGACCGTCGCACGACGGTGGAGGGATTGTTGAAATATAACCACACCCTCGTAGGGCGGGGGCTTGCTCCCGCCAAACATCACAGAAAGGAACAAAGCAATGAAAAAATATATTCCGACTATTATAATTGTATTTGCTGCCATCTGTATAGCGTTTCTGTGTTGTCAGCCAAAACAGAAGGACACAACAATCGCCGATAAAATCATTGCCCGTGAAATCGTCGATACTTCGCTTACAACCCATCTCAATGCCGAATTGCAGAGCAAAATCAAGGAATATAATATGCTGACAGCCACACAAAAGGGTAATATGGCAGGACTGGTTATGGGTGAGATGAAAGACTGTTTCGGCTATCTCTTTACCGCAACCACTTATCGTGAACAGCCTGTTGAAGCGCAGATTATTGTGGAAAAAGCCTCCCATTATATGCTGTACGGCAATGCAAGTGAGCTTATGCTCCGCGACAGCCATATCGCTCAAAGTCTTGGCGAAAATACCGAATGGAAGGCATTTGTCACCGATTTTATCCACTATGATATGGATGAATATTTCTCACTAATCGATGAAATTATGGCGCAACTCTCTGTTGATAAGCACTATCATAAAGAAAAAATCGACTGTCGTCAGGTCATTGAGGACACCTATATAAATTGCCTTGACGATGAAAAATTAGCTGAAAAACTTCGCGAATACAATAAAATAACGGCTGAAAACCATGCAATTCTTGCTGAAAATGCTGTTGAAACCATGCGACACTTTTTCTGCATTGAAAATGAGCCGTATTCCCATTTTGACGGCAATGAAAATGTGAGAAAATATGCTACAAAGGTGGCAGAGTATTCGCTTTATGAAGAGAGAGCCAATATGATGTATGCCGATGAGGAGCTGGGCGCATTGTTAAGCCTTGAAATGGGCGGCTCAGCAGGCGTTTGGCCAAGTTTCATCAGCTTTGAAGGCGAAGCGGAATATTTCAGCCTGATGGATGAAATACTCAAATAAACTCCTTGCAAATCGTCTCATTATATATTATAATATAACCATAAAAATCCCAAAACGGAGGAAAAAATTATGCAATACAACCAGCAGCGCGTTCTTGACCGTCTTATCGAAATGATCAAGATCAACAGCATATCTTATCACGAAGGTCCAATGACAGACTATCTCCAGAAGTATTTTGAAGACCTCGGTTATGAAGTTTACCGTGACAACGCAGGCGAAAAAATCGGCGGCGACCATGGCGGCAACCTCATTATTCATATCGGAGGCGACCTTCCTGGCGAAGGCATCGTTCTCAACGCTCATCAGGATACAGTTGAGCCTGGCATCGACATCGAGCCTGTTTTTGAAGACGGCATCCTCAAGAGTAAGGGCGACACAATCCTTGCAGCCGACGATAAGAGCGGTATCGCAATGATTATGGAAATGCTCGACGTCCTCAAGGAAACAAAGACTCCTCACCGTGACCTCTGGGTTCTCTTCACAATCTGCGAAGAAAACGGTATGCACGGCGCAAAGCAGCTCGACTATGACAAGCTCCCTTGCAAGAACATCTTCTCCCTCGACGGCGCAGGCAAGGTTGGCGGTATGCTTAAGTCTGGCGCTGGTAAGGACGCACTTGAAATCACATTCCACGGCAAGATGGCTCACGGCGGCATCGAGCCTGAAAAGGGCATCAATGCTATCGCAGTTGCAGCTTCTGCTATCTCCCGCATCAAGTTCGGCAGAATCGACCCTGAAACAACATCCAATATCGGCAGAATCGAAGGCGGCGGCGCTACTAATGTCGTAACTGATAAGGTCACATTCACTTGCGAAGTTCGTTCTCATTCCCAGAAGCAGATTGACGATCAGGTTGAAGTTATCTGCAAGGCTTGCCGTGACGCAGCAGCTGAATTCGGCGCAACAGTTGATATCGAAATCGACCATTTCTGCCCACCTCACAAGCCAAACACAGAAAGCTTTATGTATAAGGCAATGCAGCATATCCTCACAACTGAAGGCTATGAAATCCGCTACGGCGTATCCAACGGCTCTGGCGACAGTAACATCTTCTCCGGCCACGGCTTCAACTGCTCCGGTCTCTCCACAGGTATGCACGATGTACATACAACTAACGAATATATGGAATTCGATACATTCCAGAAGGCTTTTGACGTTCTCTGGAGAATGCTCACAGAAGAAGACCTCATCAAGTTCCAGCAGTAATAATGTAAATAAATGGAAAAAGACCACCCGAAAAGGTGGTCTTTTTTGTTTAGCCTTCTCCTGTGGGAGAAGGGGGACCGCTTGCGGTGGATGAGGTGTAACCATTTTTAATGAAGCATTTAACTTACAACTCGCATAATCTCGTAGGGGAGGGTCTCTGCGCCCGCCCGCTTATACTACACCAACTTCTGCCCGAAACCCTTTTCCAATGCAGTTTTATAAATCTGCTGTGCCGCCATGGTGTCATAAATGCCCATACCCACCGACTTGTAAAAACGTGTTTCGCCAAGCTTGTGAGCAACACCATTGTCCTTTTCAAGCAGGAAATCGCCGAAATATTTCACCCTGTCTTCGGTCAGTACACCCGATTCAAGAGGCTGACTCAAGTCGCCAGTTTCCTCACAGGCGAAAGGCAATTCTGTGTAAACAACGTCAGCACATTCCCAGATTGCATCAGGCAATTCACGCATATCAGGCTGCCACGAGCCGATGGCGATAATGCATTTTCCCTTGAAAAGTTCCGGATTATTGCTGAAAAGCGGCTTTTTCGATGGGGTAGCCGTAATAATTATTTCACTGTTAATAAGCATTTCATCAGCCGAATTGCATACGATAATTTCAGGCTTCATCGGCGAAATCATACCTTCAAGCCTTGCAATAAAGCCGCTTAAATCGATCTGCACCGCATCATAAAGATAAATCTTTTCAATCTCACGCACTCTACAGGCGTAGGCAAGCTGATGCACGCCCTGTACACCACAGCCGGCAAGACCGACAGTATGGGCATTCTCATCGGCAAGATTGCGAATCGCCATACCGCCCACAGCGCCCGTGCGGAGGGCAGTAATGGTCGCGCCGTCCATAATAGCAAGAATCTGGCCGTTGTCAGCGCGGTTGAGAAGCACAATACCGCTTAAAGCCGGCAAGCCCTGCTTAGGATTATCAGGGCAGGAGGCAAGAATCTTCGTGCCTGCGTAGCCGCCTGCAAAACAAGGCATATATAACATAGTAGTGTCGCCGCCCGGCACAGCAAGACGGTCAGCCATCACATATTCGCCCTTGGCAAAAATGCGGAGCGACTGCTCGATGGTGTCCATCATAGCCTCAAAGGAAACCGAACGACGAACGTCATTTTCGTTGAGATAAAGCATAGGTTTTCCTCCTTTGCATTCACAAAAGACCGACTTTTCAGCCGGCCTTTTTGTTTGTTTCGGCCTTCTCTTGTGAGAGAAGGGAAGTCGGATCGTAGCCATGTCGTTCTGTGAGCCA
>JAZUBN010000123.1:0-9896 GCA_045638565.1 Oscillospiraceae bacterium
TTTACTATGGACGAAGGTTGCTCCAATGCCGTTAAAGAAGTGTTTATACGCCTTTACGAAAAAGGACTTATATACAGAGGTTCACGTATTATAAACTGGTGCCCCAAATGCCAGACTGCTCTTTCTGATGCAGAAGTTGAATACGAAGAACAGGCAGGTCATCTCTGGTATATCAAGTATGCTATCGAAAACTCTGACGAAAGCATTATCATCGCTACAACAAGACCTGAAACAATGATGGGCGACAGTGGTATCGCTGTAAATCCTGAAGATGAACGTTTCAAGCATCTCATCGGCAAGAATGCAATTCTTCCTCTTATGAATCGTCCAATTCCTATTTTTGGTGACGAATATGTTGAAAAGGACTTCGGTACAGGCTGTGTTAAGGTTACACCTTGCCATGACCCTAACGACTTTGATATGGCTATGCGTCACGGTCTTGAACATATCCTTGTATTTGACAACAATGCAAAGGTAAATGCTAACGGCGGCAAGTATGAAGGCCTTGACAGATTCGAAGCAAGAAAGGCAGTTCTCAAGGATCTTGAAGAACAGGGTCTCCTCGTTAAGATTGAAGATTACAGCCACAATGTTGGTACTTGCTATCGCTGCGGTACAACAGTTGAACCTATTACATCTGCTCAGTGGTTTGTTAAGATGGACGAACTTGCAAAGCCAGCTATCGAATGCGTAAAGAATGGCGATACAGCTTTTGTTCCTGACAGATTCTCCAAGACATACCTCAACTGGATGGAAAATGTTCACGACTGGTGTATTTCCCGTCAGCTCTGGTGGGGTCACAGAATCCCAGCTTACTACTGTGACGAATGCGGTCATATGGAAGTTTCCAAGACAGATGTAACAGTATGTCCAAAGTGCGGCAGCACAAAGGTACATCAGGACGAAGACGTTCTTGATACATGGTTCAGCTCCGCTCTCTGGCCATTCTCCACACTCGGCTGGCCACATAAGACAGAAGAACTCGATTACTTCTACCCAACAAGTGTTCTCGTAACAGGTTACGATATCATCTTCTTCTGGGTTGCAAGAATGATTTTCTCCGGTCTTGAACATACAGGTAAGAAGCCATTTGATAAGGTATTTATTCACGGTCTCGTTCGTGACTCTTTGGGCAGAAAGATGTCCAAATCTCTTGGCAACGGTATCGATCCACTCGAAATCATTGACAAGTATGGTGCAGACGCACTCAGATTTACACTTCTCACAGGTATCAGCCCAGGTAATGACAGCCGTTTCTATATGGAAAGGGTAGAAGCAAACAGAAACTTCTGCAATAAGATCTGGAACGCATCCCGCTTCGTTCAGATGAATCTTACAACAGATAAGCACACTCTCCCTGAAAAGCTTACAATGGCTGATAAGTGGATCCTTTCCAAGCTCAACACACTTGCTAAGGAAATCAACGAAAACGGTGACCGTTATGAAATCGGTATCGCTTCCGAAAAGCTTTACAGCTTCATCTGGGACAACTTCTGTGACTGGTATATTGAACTTTCCAAGACACGTCTTGCTGACAAGGAAAATGTTGAAGATAATGAAAATGCTCAGAGAGTTATCGTTTATGTTCTCAGCAGAATGATGGAACTTCTCCATCCATTTATGCCATTTATTACAGAAACAATCTGGCAGGCAATGCCTCATGAAGGTTCCACAATCATGAAGGCTCAGTATCCAACATATGATGAAGCTCTTAACTTCAAGGAAGAAGAATATGAAATGGAACTCATCATGGACGCTATCAGATCTATCAGAAACCGCAGAGCTGAAATGAATGTTCCACCATCAAAGAAGGCAAAAGTTATTATTGTAACTAACAATAAAAAGGTATATAATGAAGGTGAGATCTTCTTTAAGAAGCTTGCTTCCGCATCTGAAGTAGAAATTACAGACGTCCAGCCATCAGATATTTCAGGAATGGCGATGGCTGCTACTGAAAATGCACAGATCTTTATGCCTATGAGCGAGCTCGTTGACAGAGAAAAGGAACTTGCTCGCCTTACAAAGGAAATGAAGAATGCAACAGATAACATCAGCCGTATTGAAGCTAAGCTCAATAACCCTGGCTTCGTTTCAAAGGCACCAGAGCATGTTATCAACGGCGAAAAGGAAAAGCTCAACGCTTATAAGGAAACTCTCAAAAACATCGAAAAAAGCATTGCAAGTCTTGGATAAGACGCAAGGAGGGTTATAATGAATTACGAGCAGACATTGGACTTTATTCATTCCAGAACAAGATATGGTTCACGCCTCGGTCTTTTCAGAATGGAAAGAGTTCTTGAGCTTATGGGAAATCCGCACAAGGAGCTTAAGTTTGTCCATATTGCAGGTACAAACGGTAAGGGTAGCACAACAGCTATGACTGCGGAAATCCTCAAAACACAGGGCTACAAGGTGGGTATGTATATTTCACCTTATGTAGTTGACTTCCGTGAAAGAATTCAGGTCAACAATCAGCTCATCCCAAAAGAAAGACTGGCTGAAACTCTTACAAAGATTATGCCTTATCTGGAAATTCTTGATAAGGAAGAAACACCAATTACAGAATTTGAGCTTGATACAGTTCTTGCTATTCAGTATTTCTATGATGAAAAGTGTGACTTTGTTGTATTTGAAGTAGGTCTTGGCGGCAGATTTGATGCCACAAATATCATTGATGCACCGGTGGTCGCTTCTATAGGCAAAATCGCATATGATCATGTAGATATTCTTGGCGATACTATCAAGAAAATCGCATTTGAAAAGTGTGGTATTATCAAGAAGGGTAGCCGTGTGGTATCTTATCCGCTTCAGGAAGATGATGCAAAATGGATGATTGAAGATACCTGCAAGATGCTTCATATCAAAGGTAACTTCGGTGATCTTAGTCAGCTTGAAAATGTGTCATGGGATGATAACGGTGCTAAGTATACATACAAGGGCGAAAATTATGAAATCGGTCTTGTAGGTGAGCATCAGATATATAATTCCATCACAGTTCTCTCTATCATTGAAGAAATGAGAGAAGCAGGTGTTGAAATTTCTCAGGAAAGTGTTGTGACAGGCCTTAAAAAGGCTCGTTTCGGTGGCAGACTTGAAGAAGTATGCAAAAATCCATCCTGCATTATCGACGGTGCACATAATCCTGACGGTGTAGAAGTTCTCTGTAAGACTATTGATAAAGTCTATAAGCCAAAGAAAATCATAACTGTTATGGGTATGCTTGGTGATAAGGACTTCAAGAATTGTGTAAAGGAAGTTTCTGGCAGAAGTGACATCTATGTCATTACAATTCCTGACAATCCAAGAGCTGCTAAGGCTGAAGATATCTACGCAGTTGCTAAGGATTACTGCAAGGAAATTTATATTAAGGAAGTTCCTTATGAAGCTGCAAAGTTCGCAAAATCCATTGCAGGTAAGGATGATATCGTCATTGCATGTGGTTCACTTTATATGATTGGCGAAGCAAAGAAAGCTTTCGAAGAAAACTAATAACGACATTTTTTGCAAGATAAATATTGTAAAATATCCCTATACTGATGAGGTATAGGGATATTTTTTTATTTCTGAGGTGAAAAATGAAAATAAAAAGTGAAACAAGAGGAAAGATACTGACGATATATCTTATAGGAGAGCTTGGACATCATGAAGCCATAGATGCAATAGCGGGAATAAAAGATGAGCTTGAAAATGGAATATATCTTCAGGTTGTTCTTGATATGACAGGGCTTACTTTTATGGATTCTTCGGGAATTGCCGTTGTTATGAAGGCTTATAAAAGTGCGCAGAATTCTGATATCAAGCTTGCTGTAAAGGTGGAGAGCGGACATAAAAAGCGTATACTTCTGGCGGCGGGGCTTAACAAAATAATAGATTTTATATGAGGTAAAATTATGAAAAATGTTATAAATGAAGTTACAATAAAACTGCTTGGTAAGTCGTCAAATGAAAGTTTTGCCAGAAGTGCAGTTTCGTTTTTTGTTATGCAGCTTGACCCAAATGTTGATGAGCTGAATGATATAAAAACAGCAGTTTCTGAAGCAGTTACAAACTCAATAGTGCATGGATATAGAAATACATTGGGCCTTATAACAATAAATGTGAAAATTACAGACAACAACTGTGTGCATATTATTATAAGGGATAAAGGGTGCGGAATAGAAAATATTTCAAAAGCCCGGGAACCGATGTTTACAACAGGGGACAGCGACAGAAGCGGAATGGGATTTACCATTATGGAAAGCTTTATGGACAAGCTTACGGTATCTTCAAAGCCGGGGAAAGGTACAGCTGTGAAAATGGTAAAGAAAATTACAGTTAAAAAAGAGTCCTGATATGGATATTAAAGAACTTATAATAAAAGCACAAACGGGCGATCGTCAGGCTTTTAATCAGATAATTGAGCGCAACGAAAAACTGATATGGAGCATTGTACACAGGTTCAGAGGTCGAGGAGAAGAACTGCAGGATTTGTATCAGATAGGTGCGGTGGGACTTGTAAAAGCTGTAAAAGGATATGATACAGCATATTGCACAGAGTTTTCAACTTATGCTGTGCCAAAAATAATGGGTGAAATAAAAAGGTTTTTCAGAGATGACGGAATAATAAAGGTAAGCAGAGATATAAAATACAAAGCTGCCGTTATACATAATATTACGAACAGATTACATCAGGAAAATGGAGAAGTTCGCATTTCGGATATTGTAAGGGAGACGGGAATGAGTGAAGAAGAGATTGCGTATATACAGTCGGCTACAGATTTTGCCTATTCACTGGATGCGCCTGTAAATGAGGATGGATTGACTCTGAAAGAAAGTATCGGAACTGATAACGAAGAAAAACTTATAGAAAGTATATCATTGAAAAATGCATTGGATAAGCTTCCATCAAAAGAGAAAAAGGTTATAATAATGAGATTTTTCAGGGATATGACACAGCAGAAGACGGCGGAAATGCTTGGAATGACGCAAGTGCAGGTGTCGAGAACGGAAAAACGAGCGATAGAGTTGATGAAGAAATGTGTATTGTGAATTGATTATTGAAAATATAGCCTAAAATGAAATAAATTTTTCTATATTCTATTTTGAAAGATTATATGTTATACTATCTTTAGAAAAATTAATTTCCGGAGGTAATTATGGATATCAAGAAAATTATCAGCGATTATATCGATCAGAACAGCGAAAGACTTGCATCTATGTCTGATGACATCTGGGGTTATGCAGAAGTTGGCATGAGAGAATGGAAGTCTTCTGAAAGACTTATTGAAGAACTTAAAAAGGAAGGCTTTGAGGTTGAAGTTGGCGTTGCAGACATGCCTACAGCCTTCATTGGTACATTTGGTAGCGGCAAGCCTGTTATCAGCTTCCTTGGTGAATTTGACGCTCTTCCAGGTGTTAGCCAGAAGGAAGGCTGTAATGTAAAGACTCAGGAAGATCCACAGAGCTACGGTCACGGTTGCGGTCACCACCTCCTCGGTGTTGGTGCAATGGGCGCTGCTTTTGCTCTTAAGAAATATTTTGAAGAAAATAATGTTCCAGGCACAATCAAGTATTTTGGCTGCCCTGGTGAAGAAAACGGCTCCGGTAAGGTATTCCTTGCACGTACAGGCAGATTTGATGATACAGATATGTGCTTCACATGGCATCCAGGCGCAACAAATGATGTATGGACAAACGGTAGCCTTGCAAACTACAGTATCTACTTTAAGTTTACAGGTAAGACAGCTCACGCAGCAGGCGCTCCACATATGGGTCGTTCCGCTCTTGATGCATGTGAACTTATGAATGTTGGTGTAAACTATCTCCGTGAACATGTTATCCCTGAAGCACGTATGCACTATGCTTACAGAGATGTTGGCGGTATTGCTCCTAACGTTGTTCAGGACCACGCTTGTGTTCATTACTATGTAAGAGCTCCTAAGGTTGCTCTCCTTATGCCTATCGTGGAACGTGTTAAGGATATTGCACGCGGTGCTGCTCTTATGACAGGTACAACAGTTGAAATGCAGACAATCAAGGCGGTTTCTGACTTTGTTCCTAATATGGTTGCTACAAAGATTCTTCAGAAGGCTATGGAAGATATCGGCGCTCCACAGTTTGATGAAGAAGACTACAAGGTTGCAAATTACTTTGCAGAAGCACTTACAGAAGATGATAAGGCTAATGCAATGAGAGGTTATAAGCGTTCACATCCTGATTCTCAGATGCCAGAAGGTCCTCTCCATAACTTTATCACACCTTTCAATATCAATATGACTCCTGGTTCCGGTACAACAGACGTTGGTGATGCTTCCTACTGTACACCTACAGCACAGTGTCATCAGGCAACACAGGTTCTTGGTACACCTGGTCATAACTGGCTCCTCACAGGTCAGGGCAAGACAACTTATGCTCACAAGTCTATGCTCAATGTAGCCAAGGCTATGGCTCTTGCAGGTGCATATGCAGCTCACGATCCTGAAGCAATCAAGGCAGCAAGAGAAGAGTTCCTTACAATTAACGGCGGTAAGTATGAATGTCCATTGCCAATGGATGTACCACCACTCAAGTAATAAGAGGTAAGACGATGGATAAGAGAAATTTTGTCTGCGATTACATAGACAATAATAAAAATATCTTTATTGATGCTGCAAATGCAGTATGGGGTTATGCAGAGCCTGGTATGCAGGAATATAAGTCTGCAGAATACCTTGAAAAGGTATGCGAAGATAATGGCTTCAAGGTAACAAAGGGTGTAGCTGAAATTCCTACAGCATTTGTTGCTGAATGGGGTGAAGGTCATCCGATTATCGGTTTCCTCGCTGAATATGATGCACTTCCTGGTCTTTCTCAGGAAGGTTCATGCAATGTACATAAGCCACTTGATGAAGCTAATACTGCTTATGGTCACGGTTGCGGCCACCATCTGCTTGGTGCAGGTGCAATGGCAGGTGCATTCGGTCTTAAGGAATACCTTGAAAAGAATAACATCAAGGGTACAGTAAGATATTACGGCTGCCCTGGTGAAGAATATGGTTCAGGTAAGGCATTTATGGCACGTGAAGGCCTCTTTGATGATGTTGATGCATGCTTTACATGGCATCCGGGCGACAGAAATGAAATTGTAACAGGCGGAAGCCTTGCTTGCTACAGCATTTTCTTCAAATTTGCAGGTAAGACAGCTCACGCTGCAGGTGCTCCTCATATGGGACGTTCTGCTCTTGACGCTTGTGAACTTATGAACGTCGGCGTTAACTATCTCCGTGAACATGTTATTCCTGAAGCACGTATGCACTATGCATATACAGACGTAGGCGGTATTGCTCCTAATGTTGTTCAGGATCACGCTGGTCTTCATTATTTCGTAAGAGCTCCAAGAGTTGCTGATATGATGGCAATTCTCGAAAGAATTAAGGATATCGCAAAGGGCGCAGCTCTTATGACAGGTACAACTGTTCAGGATATCACACACGAAGCGCTTTCTGACTTTGTTCCTAATGATACACTCAATGTAATGGCTCATAAGGCACTTACAGAAGTAGGACTTTATGATCTTGATGATGCAGATATGGAAATGGCTAAGAAGTTCAGAGAAGCTGTTACAGATGAAGAGGTTGCCAACTCTGTAAGAGAATTCAGAACAACTTATGGTATTGATCTTTCCGGAAATCTTTTCAACAGACAGATTTCTCCGCTTAAGAATGTTGAACTTGCCTCCAAGGGTTCAACTGACGTGGGCGATACAAGCTATTGCACACCAACTGTTCAGTTCCATGTTGCTACACAGATTATCGGTACACCGGGACATTCCTGGAAGATTACAGGTCAGGGCACAACAAGCTATGCTCATAAGGGTATGCTTACTGCCGGTAAGGCTATGGCACTTGCGGGCATCTATGCTCTCGAAGATCCTGATCTCTGCAAGAAAGCAAAGGAAGAACTTGATTCCAAGACAAACGGCGGATATAAGTGTCCAATGCCTGCAGATCTCAAGCCAACAATCGGTTAATCCACTATACATAAGGAGGACATACTATGAACGACATTATTAAAGCAATAATCGAAAGAAGAAGTTGTAAGAATTATAAGCCTGACGTAGTACCTCAGGAAATTATCGAACAGATTATCGAAGCTGGTTTGTTCGCAGCAAGCGGCATGGGCAAACAGTCTCCTGTGATTCTTGCTGTATCTGATAAGGAAACACGTGATAAGATCGCTGAAATCAATACAAAATATCATCCTGCACATCCTGCTGACCCATTTTATGGTGCTCCTGTAGTACTTGTTGTTCTTGCTCCAAAGGATGCAGGTACAGGCATTTATGACGGCAGCCTCGTTATGGGCAATATGATGCTTGCAGCTCATTCTCTTGAAATTGGCAGCTGTTGGATTCATAGAGCCAAGGAAACATTCGAAGATGAAGAAGGCAAGGAAATCCTCAAAAAGGCAGGTCTCGAAGGCGAATATGTCGGTATCGGCAACTGCATCATCGGTTATTCCGCTGTACCAAATCCTCCGGTAATCCCAAGAAAAGAAAACCGTGTTTTCAGAGTATATTAATAAGTAAAATAAAAAACACCTCATCGGAAAGATGAGGTGTTTTGCTTTGTTATGAATTAAAGAAGATCAGCGACTTTATAGACATCGCCTGCGCCCATTGTGAGGACAATATCGCCTTCACGGGCTGTATCTCTTATGAAGTCTGCAATTTCATCAAATGTTTTGAAGAAATGTGCACCTGGAATCTTTTCGGCAAGCTGGGCAGAAGATGTATTGTTTACATTGACCTCACGGGCTGCAAATATTTCAGCGAGGACCACAATATCTGCAAGGGAAAGGGCGTTTACAAATTCATCGAATAAAGCCTCTGTTCTTGTGTATGTATGAGGTTGGAAAATGCAAATTGTTCTGCCATCACTCATAGCATCAGCTGCTCTGAGAGCAGACATGATTTCATTTGGATGGTGGGCATAGTCATCAAATACACGGGCACGGTTACATGTTGTTTTATATTCAAGACGTCTGCCGACACCTGTGTAGCACTGGATACCCTTTTTGAAAGATTCACCGTCAACACCGAGATGAATAGCACAGGCGGCACTTGCCAGAGCGTTGAGAACATTGAACTTGCCAGGAACGGAAAGTTTTACATCGCAATAGTGGTTGCCTTTGTGGTAAATTGAGAAACCAAAGAAGCCATTACTGTCTTTGATGTAATCAGCATATACATCTGCATCGTGAGAAAGACCGAATGTAATGATGTTTCTGTCAACTTTTTCAAGAACTTTTCTTGTGTTTTCGTCATCAAGATTTGCAACTACAACACCATTATCCTTTGACACCTGATTTGCAAAATGGGTAAAGGATTCGATGATATCATCAAGGCCCGAGAAGAAGTCGAGATGGTCGATATCGACGTTGAGAATAACTGCAACAGTAGGAGAGAACTTGTGATATGAGTTCTTGTATTCGCAGGATTCTGCAACAAAAAGATCCTTACTGCCGATTCGCATACTTCCGCCGATGGAAGCAAGTTCGCCACCTACCATAATTGTAGGATCAAGGTCAGCTTTGAGTGCAAATGTGGAAATCATGGACGTTGTGGAAGTCTTTCCGTGTGTGCCGGCAACACAGATAACATTTTTGTAGTCGTTCATAAGAACGCCCCATGCATCAGCTCTTTCAATGAGCGGAAGATTATTTTCAAAACAATGCTGAACTTCACAGTTGCTGTCAGGAATAGCTGCAGTTCTGATTACAAAGTCGACACCTTCCATGTTTTTTGCATCATGACCTACAAATGTTTTGATGTCTTTGCTTTCGAGCATAGCAAGAGCAGGGGAGTCATTTCTGTCAGAGCCTTTTACATTACATCCAAGATCTTTGAGGACGATAGCAAGGGAGCGCATTGAAATGCC
>JAZUBN010000124.1:0-6144 GCA_045638565.1 Oscillospiraceae bacterium
AGTCAAATTGTGTAGATTTCTCTCCCCCCGTCACTTCGTGACACCCCCCTCGTCAGAGGGTGGCAAGAGAATGTGCGCAGGGGACGATGTCCGTGGCGTCACGCAGACAATTCGTGAATGTGTTTTATGAAAAATCTCCCGATTTCAGGATATTTATGGTATCATAATCGTATATAAAGTGAAAGGCTTTTCAAAGAATACAACAGGAAAGGAGCAGGATATGGACTTTAAGCAGATTTTCGAGCGGCAGTATGTCAGGGTTTATCGTCTGGCATATATTTATCTTAAAAATGCCCCTGATACCGAAGATGCTGTCCAGAATATTTTTGTAAAATACATTTCACATCCTGTGGAGTTTGAGACGGACAGCCATGAAAATGCCTGGTTTATTACGGTTACACGCAATTATTGCAGGGATTTCTTCCGTTCATTCTGGCGTAAAAATGTCGATCTGGGTGATATTCCAGACAGAGCATCGGCTCAGGATGAAGATAATATTATGGAGTATATAATGCGTCTTCCTGAAAAATATCGAGAACTTCTTTTCCTCTATTATTATGAGGAATACAGCATAAAGGAGATTGGGAAAATTATAAACAGGAAGGAAAGCACTATTCAGACACAGCTTTCAGACGGGCGAAAAAGGTTAAAGGAAATGCTTGAAAAGGAGGGAAGATATAATGGATAAGAAGATTCGCAGTTCTTTTGAAAATCTTTCACCCAGCGATGAGCAGAAAAACAGAATGTGGAATGAAATCGTAAAAAAGACAGAAAAGAAATCTTATAAAATGCCCAAAATAATGCGGCTTACTGCCACTTTTGCGTTAGTTGCAATAATGATTTTCTCCATTGGCACTATTACGAATGCCGCCACAAACGGCAAGGTTATGGAGGTCATTCGGCAGGTGCTGGGGATTGAACAGATAAGTCAGAGCGTTTCGGGTCAGGCTCAGCAGATTTTTGAAAAGGGCACTGAAATATGGGCGCCCGAAATCTACGGTATGAATGACGATTATATCATCTTCGGCACAAAACGTGGTCTTGTCATTTATGACAGGACGGCGCAAGGAATTTCGGCAACGATAGACACGCAGGAAATCGGCTGTATTTACTTTGACAGTATGGAAAAGGACAACCATGTCATTTTCGACGGCGAAAAAATTGCCGTCTATAATTCTGAAAATGGCAAGCCTTACGGGGAGTCTTATATATATGATGTAAGCGAATCAGGTGAACTTGAGCATCAGATCGGCAAAACGGCAGAATGGCACGAAAAGTGGCTTGATTATCAGAAAAATTACCATGACACCTTTGATATGTATCACGAAAGTGAATGGTTTGACGAGTATAATGATAAGATGGGTGAAATGTATGGCAGGCGTGCTTTGATGTATGATGACAGTTATAATTTCTTTATGATAAAGAAGGGCGAGTATCTGCTTTATACCGAAAAGAATGGCGAATGGGAAATCACACCTTTGCCTATGGGACTTCTCTTTGAGGCTGAACAGACTGAAAATGAAGTTCTTCCTATGTTTGAATATACAGGAGATGACAAGGCGATAGCCGCTATATGCGACTGGTTTTATGAAGATGCTCTCCGCCATGCCGAGCGGGGACAAATATGGATTCCGGGATTTATCATTCGTCATGAGGAAGATAAAAACGGCGAGCATCTTGTCTTCGGCAATTTCTGGAATTACGGCTATAAAAAGAACGGCAGTATGATGGAGCAGGTTTCGGGCGGCGAATGGCCGAGCTGCTTCCATATGAAAGAGCTGGCTGACGGCAGTTATCAGATGGTCAGCGTTGACAGGGCAAGAGACGGCAGCTTGTACGCCAAGGACATAAAGGAATTCTGCAAGGGATATTTTGGTCTTGCCTCGAAAATCATGAAGAATGATACCGAAGAACGCAGGGCAGCGGCAAAGGAATATGTGGCTATGTATGTGGAGCAGAACAATCTTGATATTGAATATATCAAGGAATACGGCTGGGATCCATATGAGATTTTTGAATAATATAGTAAAGACACTTCGCAAGGGGTGTCTTTTTTACTGCACAGTCCAATGTAGGGGCGGGCATTGCTCGTCTGAAAATATCCATACCTTGCTGTAAAACAACCATTGTTTTATATTATGACGGCGAAAATATTGCCATTTTTTGTCGGATGATGTCAGAAAATGCCGTAATGGGCAATATTCTGACGAAAAATAGTGAAAAATGTCAGGGCAAAGGCAGGTTTGTATGAAAAAATCATTCCGATACGGATATTTTCTCCCGGAACCATGTCATTGACGGGGTTTTTATTTTGTGCTACAATAATAACATCGTTAACAATAACGGAGGATATAAAATGAAAATCACTACATTTAATATAAGATGCAAGTTTGACACCGACGGCATCAACAGTTTCGTTCACAGAGCCGGCTTTATTTTCCACAAGATTCAGAAGGAAAAGCCTGATGTAATCGCATTTCAGGAGGTGACAGAGCCTATCCTTGATATGCTGGAAAAGATGCTGACCGATTATATCATCGTGGGACAGTTCAGAAGCGCAAACTATGACGAAGAAGGTCTGTTCACCGCCATCAGAAAGGACAGCCTTCAGCTTCTCGGCCTTGAAACTGTATGGCTCAGCCCTACACCTTTCGTGCCTGGTTCTCGTTACGAAGACCAGAGCTGGTGCCCTAGAATCTGTGTTCACACCCAGCTTCGTGACCGAAAGAGCGGTCTTGTTTTCCGCCTTTTCAACATCCATCTCGACCATATTTCCGAAAAGGCACGTGTGGAAGGCATGGAGGCGGCTGTCGATTATATCAACCATTTCCAGGACAGAAACAAGCTTCCAATCATGCTTATGGGCGATTTCAATGCCCTGCCTTCCAGCGATGTCATCGCTTTCTGCAATAAGTATGAAGGCATCAGGGATGTGACGAGCCACATTCCGTTCACATATCATGAATGGGGCGTAAAGAACAACAAGATTGACTATATCTATATGTCCAATGAGCTGGCAGACAAGGTGACAAAGGTGAGCCCTTGGGATGACAAGATAAACGGCATCTGGCTTTCCGACCATTATCCTGTCTGCGCAGAGCTGGAACTGTAATATTATATAATGTAAAACGGCGGTAGAAATACTGCCGTTTCGGTTTTTTATAAAGCCTCCCCTTGTAAGGGGAGGGGGACCGCTCGCGGTGGAGGAGTAGTAACCATTCTTTACATCACAGATTATATTTCATCATTATGGCACGGCACCACCTCATCCACCACTAACGTGGTCCCCCTTCTCCCGCTGGAGAAGGCTTGATAATAGCGCATCCCGTCTTTCGACAAAATGTTGCAAAATACGACATTTTGGTTGACAATGCGACCTTCATAGGAGTATACTGTATATAATAGTATAATTATATCCATTTATGGAAAATGATGACGAAAGGCAGGTAACTGATGAGTATAAATAAGGACACACTTATTAAAAATATGACGGAAAATCTTCCGGTGCTGAGGGCTAAGCTGAATATTACCCAGGAGGATTTAGCCGAAAAAATCGGCATCAGCCGAAGCACCATCGTTTCGATAGAAAACAGAAAACGTGAGATGACATGGAACACCTTCCTGTCGCTCATTCTGGTCTTCACCAAAAACGAAGACACCAATAAGCTGCTCAATGTGATGGAAATCTACACAGACGAGCTGCATGACTTTATAAAAATATAGGGGGACAAATGGTATGAGAAAGGCAATATCCATTACGACGGTCCTGTGTATGCTTCTTGCGGTCTTTCTGCCGCTGAGCGCTCAGGCTGTCACCACAAACGCTCCGTCACGAGTCATCAACCTCGTGTACGACGACTCCAGCTCGATGATTGAAACCAACGGCGAATGGATGGATACATGGTGTCAGGCCAAGTATTCCACAGAGGTTTTCGCAGGTATGCTGGGCGAAAATGACAGCATGAACATCTATCTTATGAGCGATTTCAATGCTGATACAAACGCAGGCCCGTTCCTCACTCTCAAGGGTGCTGACGGTATGGCAACAAATGTTGAAAAGGTCCATAATATGCTGGGTCCTGCCAACAATACTCCGTTCAACTCGGTAAGAAAGGCTTATGCCGACCTTACAAAGGCGACTGCCGATGAAAAATGGCTTGTTGTTCTGACAGACGGTCAGTTCCAGGGTGTCGACGATATCGATGCATTCTTCGCAGCAAAGAATGCCGACATCCGCGTAATGTTCCTTGGCATGGGTCCTTACGCTGACGGCATCAAGGCTGATGCAAAGAACAATATCTATTTCTATAAGGCAGACACCAACAAGGAAATCCTCAAGAATATCACAGACATCTGCACACGTGTCTTCAACAGCGACCGTCTCGATGTCAACTCAATGTCCAAGACATTTGATTTCGATGTTCCTATGGGCGAGCTGGTTGTCTTCGCTCAGGGCTCCAATGTTGAAATCAACGGTGTTCAGGGTCCTGACGGCACACTTTACAAGAGCGCGACAAATCCTGTTACAGTAAAGTACAGCGAAGTTCCTGCCACAAACTTCCCTGCAGGCACAGGCGTTGTGGATAAGGGTCTTTTAGGCTCTATCGCCACATTTAAGGAAGACTTCGCAGCGGGCGATTACAAGCTGGATGTGAAGGGCGCTGAAACAATAGAAATCTACTATAAGCCTAACGTTGAAATCATGGCTTATCTTTTCGATAAGGAAGGCAATGAAATGACCGACCTTTCGGCTCTCGAACAGGGCGAATACACCATCGAATTCGGCTTTGTCAAGGGCGGCACAAAGGAAAAGGTGCCACCTTCCAAGCTTTTAGGCGATGTTACATACGAAGCTTATGTGACAAACAACGAAGTGACACATGAACAGACATATAATTCGGGCGATAAGGTAAGCCTCGAAGAAGGCACGCTTGCCATCGATGTCACAGCCCGTTTCCTCGAATACAATACAGTTTCGACTCACCTTGACTATTCTGTTTTCAAGAATAAGGTGATTGACCTTAAAATCACAGATGACAAAGGCTATATCATGACAAGCGAAGGTCTGGACTCCTCAATGCCTATCGTAATCGATACCCGCATCGACGAAAATGAGTTCACTCAGGAACAGTGGGATGCCCTTCCTCTCCCTCAGCTTGAAGTGATGGGTGAATATACTTTTGACAACATCACACTTGAAATCGAAAAGGGCGATATCGGTAAGTTTGAAATCACTCCTGTCCTCGACGGAAGACCGCAGGGCGTAACCTATTCTGACATCAATTTCAAACTTCTTTCCGACCATAATACAGGGGCAGAAAACTGGCACGGCGAATTGTCCCATACAGTGAAGCTGGGCGATGAAAGACCGTGGATCGAAAGAAATGTCGAGCTTTTCATAAAGCTTCTCATTCTGGGTATCATCCTATTCATCCTCATCGGCTATCTGCCATTCATCAAGCATTATCTGCCAAAGGGACTTAAAAAGAAGCCTCATATTCAGGTCGATCCGCTTGAACTGGGTATGGACAGCAAGAGAAGACAGGGTCTTCTTGAAAAGAACATCATGTCCACAATCATTCCGTATATCCCGCAGACAGGCACAATCAAGATTCTGCCTAAGGGTGTTTCGGGCGCAGCGCCTCTAAGAGTAAAGGGTGTTGGCGGCGGACAGATGTCCATCACAAATATCAAGGCTTATGCCGACAAGGAAAATATCACATTCGACGGCGAAGTCATCAGAAAGCCTGAGGACAAGAAGGAAAAGATGAAGTTCACAACCAACGGCTCGGTTACAATCGTGGTTGAAAAGAACAACTGGCGTTATACCTGCACACCAACTCAGGCAGGCGACGAATAAAAATCAAATGATGCTTTGCATCAGATAAAACGTAGGGGAGGGTCTCCGCGCCCTCCCGCATACAGAGTAAAGCTTTGGCTAAATCGCAATCATCCTCGCCACGCGCAAGGCGTGGAACTGCCGCTGGCAGGTTCTTTTGTCCGCACAAAAGAACGAAAAAGTGCAAACTGATCACGCAGTTTGATCACGCCGACCGAGGGGGACACCCCCTGGACTCTCTTGTGTGTTCGTTACTCACAAATGGACAGAACACATAGGTTACATCTCTGGGGAAATCTTGAATG
>JAZUBN010000125.1:0-12062 GCA_045638565.1 Oscillospiraceae bacterium
CTCCCCTCACAAGGGGAGGCTTTTAATTACTCCAGTGTCAGCTGCATTTCCTGTGGATTTTCATCCCTGAGGATTGCGCCGGCCGCCGGAATTGTGCGGCTTGTGTAACGAGTGATATTTTTATACACAGATTTTTCGGCAGGGCATACCGATGTCACCTTCTGATTTTTCTTGAGTGTAACGGTATTTACGCCGATTGTAGTCTTTGTTGTCTTAAGCGGAATAAGTACAGAGTTTACGCAAAGACCTCTGCCGCCCGATGTTTCGATAAAGACATTTGTATCTTCCATAATGTGAAGTGCCGAAACGAGAGGGGAAGCCACAGAGAATGCCCCTGTCAGCTTTTTGCGGTTTGTCTTTGTTTCAAAGCCGCTTACAGGAATCTTTGCCGCCTTGCCGTTTTCGAAGAAATAGAGCAGCTCGCCCTTATAATCCTTTGTAATAAATGTAAAGACAACATTTTCGCCCTGCTCCATGCCGAGTTTAGCAGGGATGTAATCGCCTAAGACGCTTGCCTTTGTATCGTCGAATTCGTGGAGCTTTGCCTTGTAAGCCTGACCGCTGTTTGTAAGGAAGATGATGTCGGTCTTGTTTGTTGTTTCAAAGCTCTGGAAAATCTCGTCGCCATCTTTAAGCTTGTGCTCGCCGCCCATACGGAGGGAGAGAGGGGTAATCTTCTTAAAGTAGCCTTCCTTTGTGACGAATACATTGACAGCATAATCTTCGATATTTTCCTCGGCATTGTATTCTTCGACTTCATGGTCGAGGACGATTTCTGTCTTTCTTGGGGAAGGATACTTCTTGATGATGTGTTCAAGCTGCTTGATGATGATTTTCTTGACCTTCTTGATATCATTTACAGTTGCTTCAAGGTCAGCGATTTCCTTTTCAAGGTCTTCAACATCGGCAATACGGCTTAAAATGTACTGCTTGTTGATATTTCTAAGCTTGATTTCAGCCACATATTCAGCCTGAAGCTTGTCGATGCCGAAGCCAATCATAAGATTAGGCACAACGAGAGCATCTTCTTCTGTTTCGCGGATGATTTTGATGGCCTTGTCAATATCGAGAAGGATTTTCTTAAGACCCTTGAGGAGGTGGAGCTTTTCACGCTTGCGGCTGAGGTCAAAGAACATGGCTCTGCGGACACATTCGATGCGGAAAGCCGACCATTCATTGAGAATCTCACGGATGCCCATAACCCTTGGTGTGCCTGCAACGAGAATGTTGAAATTGCAGGAGAAGGAGTCCATAAGCGGAGTCATCTTCATAAGCTTGAGCATAAGCTGGTCAGGGTCAATGCCTCGCTTGAGGTCGATGGCGATTTTCAGACCATTAAGACCTGTTTCGTCGCGCATATCGTTGATTTCCTTGATTTTGCCAGCCTTGATAAGCTCGGTCACCTTGTCGATTATCGCTTCGACTGTTGTTGTATAAGGAATCTGAGTGATTTCAATGATATTTTCCTTTTTAAGATACTGCCACTTTGCGCGCAGACGAATAGAGCCGCGGCCTGTGGCATATATATCTTCAAGCTGGTTGCGATTCCACAGAATTTCGGCACCTGTGGAAAAATCAGGCGCTTTGAGTGTGGATAAAATATCGTGGTCAGGGTTTTTCAGAAGCTCTATCGTTGTACGGCAGACCTCTTCAAGATTGAAGGAGCAGATGTTGCTCGCCATACCGACAGCGATGCCCAGATTAGGGTTTACAAGGATGTTAGGGAAGGAAGTCGGAAGTAAAGTCGGCTCCTTCATTGTGTTGTCGTAGTTAGGGACAAAATCAACGCTGTCCTTGTCGATATCGCCGAAAAGCTCTGTGCAGAAGGAATCCAGCTTGGCTTCTGTGTATCGGGAAGCGGCATATGCCATATCACGGGAATAAACCTTACCGAAGTTGCCCTTGGAATCGATAAACGGAATGTTGAGAGCCTCATTGCCGCGGGAAAGACGGACCATTGTTTCGTAGATAGGGCCGTCGCCGTGAGGATTGAGTCTCATTGTCTGGCCGACGATGTTGGCAGACTTTGTGCGTGCTCCTGTGAGAAGGCCCATCTTATACATTGTATAGAGAAGCTTTCTGTGTGCCGGCTTGAAGCCGTCGATTTCAGGCAGAGCACGGGAGACGATAACGCTCATCGCATACGGCATATAGTTGCTTTCGAGCGTTTCTGTAATGTTCTGATCTATATATTTTGGTTTCATGTGTTCTCCTTGTGGAAGTGAGAATTAGAAGTTGCAGCCTTCCCCTTGATTCACACCCCAACGAGCAGGCTCGTCGGGGACCCCGTTTGGGAAGGTGGCTTGCGAAGCAAGACGGACGAGGTGGTGCCGAAGGCATATTCAATAGCGCCGCAGGCACCATATTGCAACATATAAACGGTATATTTTGTAGGGGCGGATGCCTTCATCCGCCCGCGGGGCGATGTGGGCATCGCCCCCTACGATATTTTATTTAGCTGATATCTGCCATATCGAGGTACTGTGCGCCCTTTTCTGCGATGAAGTCCTTTCTGCCTGCAAGGTTATCACCAAGCAGAAGGTCAAAGACATCGGCAGTCTTTTTTGCATCTTCCGGCATAACGCGGATGAGACGGCGGGAATCAGGGCACATTGTTGTTTCCCACATCATGTCAGGCTCGTTTTCACCAAGCCCCTTCGAGCGCATGAGTGTATATTTCTTGCCCTCGAATTTCTTGAGCAATGCTTCCTTTTCAGCCTCTGTATAGGCAAAATAGGACTTATCCTTTACAGTGATTTCATAAAGTGGGGACTCTGCGATATATACATAGCCCTTTTCAATGAGCTGTGGAGTAAGTCTGTGGAGCATTGTGAGAATAAGACAGCGAATCTGGAATCCGTCGTAGTCGGCATCGGTACAGATGATAACCTTATTCCATCGGAGTGTCGAAAGGTCGAAGGAAGCAACCTCCTTGCGGCTTGTCTTTACATCAACACCGCAGCCGAGGACTTTGATAAGGTCTGTGATGATTTCGCTCTTGAAAATACCCTCATAGTCAGCCTTGAGGCAGTTGAGAATCTTGCCTCGTACAGGCATGATGGCCTGAAACTCAGGGTCACGTCCCTGCTTACAGGAACCGAGAGCAGAATCACCTTCCACGATGTAAAGTTCGCGGATGTCCGTGTCTCTTGAACGGCAGTCGACAAACTTCTGAACGCGGTTTGTGATATCGATAGTGCCGGCAAGCTTTTTCTTGATGTTGAGACGAGCCTTTTCAGCCTGCTCGCGTGAACGCTTGTTGATGAGAATCTGCTCGGCAATCTTGTCAGCTTCAGCCTTGTTTTCGATGAAGTAGACTTCAAGACCTGCCTTTAAGTATTCGGTCATCATTTCCTGAACGAACTTATTGTTGATAGCCTTCTTGGTCTGGTTTTCGTAGGAAGTGAAGGTGGAGAAGCTGTTTGTGACGATGATAAGGCTGTCGGCGATATCGCCGAATGTAACCTTGCTTTCGTTTTTGTTGTATTTGCCAATCTGCTTGATGTATCCGTCGATAGCCGAAACAAATGCCGAGCGAACAGCCTTGTCAGGCGAGCCGCCGTGTTCAAGCCACGAGGAGTTGTGATAATACTGAGTGAGAGCGCCCGAAGACACAAAGCAGAAGCAGCTTTCGCTCTTTACCTTGTAGTCGGCCTTGTCCTCTCTGTCTCTGCCTCGTTTTTCGGAGGAAAAGCTCTGGATGGATGTGAGGGCGCTTGTGCCTGCAAGCTCGGCAACATAGTCGGAAATGCCGTGTTCATAGAGGAATTCGGACTTTTCAAACTTATTTGGAGCTGTTTCGATTTTAAGAACGAACTTCAGGCCTGCATTTACAACAGCCTGCTTTTTAAGTACGTCTGCGAAAAACTCACTTGGAATGTTGATGTCTGTGAAAACTTCAAGGTCAGGCTTGAAGTGCTGGACAGTACCTGTCTTTTTGCGGTCGGATGGCTCCTTGATAAGACCTGTTTCTGTCTTTGTGACATTTTCGCCCTTTTTGAAGTTGACAGTATACTTGAATCCGTCACGGTAGGATGTGACAGTCATATATTCGGAGGCATACTGAGTGGCGCACGAGCCGAGACCGTTCAAGCCGAGAGAATATTCGTATGTATCGCCCGACTGGTTGTTGTACTTACCGCCTGCGTAAAGCTCGCAGTAGATAAGCTCCCAGTTGTAGCGGTTTTCCTTCTGGTTGAAATCGAGAGGTACACCACGTCCGAAGTCTTCCACCATGATGGATTTGTCGAGGAAATATGTGATGTTGATAGTATCGCCGTAGCCTTCACGGGCTTCGTCTATCGAGTTGGAAAGTATTTCAAAGAACGAATGTTCACAGCCGTCGAGACCGTCGGAGCCGAAGATAACGCCCGGACGCTTACGTACACGGTCGGCACCCTTGAGGGAGGATATGCTTTCGTTGCCATACTGTTTGGATTTTGCAGCCATATCTTCTTCCTTTCTGAATAGAATTTTATATAAATGGAAAAATATTACTGAAATGTATATTGATAATACTATTATATATGATGAAGTGTCCGATAAACAGACCAGAGCTGTATGGATACCTCAAATAAAGGGGGAACTTTTATGAGGAACAGACGTGATATAAATGAGCTTTGTCTCAAAGCGAGGGACACGCGGACACAGCTCATGTGCATGCGCAGTTATTTCAATGAGGTAACCGACCCGAATCTGATAAGCGCCTGTATTTATGAGATGAATGCCATCGAGGCACAGTATTCACATATTATAAATATGGCGAAGGCGCTGGGGATAACAGGGGAGGTGGAAATGTATGAGGTGCGAAAGTAGTGAATAATGAAGAGTGAATAGTGAATAGTGAAGAATTGATGTGCCTGCGGCGCTATTAAATAGACATATATACTATTAAATGTGCGAAGCACACCTTAATGTCGCAGATAATTCATGAAGCTTTGCTTCAATTCATGAAATCTGCGATTTCAATTCATGCACAACGTGCAATTCATTTAGATTTCTCTTTCCCAGCCAGGCAGCGGAAGTCTCTGAATACCGCCGAAGACGTGCTTCTTAAGGTCAGGGAACTGGCCTTCAAGCTGTTTGATGAGCTTTTTTACATCTTCGCGCTTTGTAACCTTGTCGGCAGGGCAAGGATTATGGAGCACAGGAAGATTTTCTCTCGCTGCAAAGTTTGCGATTTTGCGCTCGGAGAGATAGAGAAGAGGACGAATCTGTGTAACGCCTGTTCTGTCAAGGAAGGTGACCGGCATAAATGTATTAAGTCTGCCCTCGTAGAAAAGGGAGAGGAAGAAGGTTTCGATAGCATCGTCCTCGTGGTGGCCGAGAGCCACCTTTTTTGCGCCAAGCTCAAGAGTTACATCGTTGAGAGCGCCGCGGCGCATCTTGGCACAAAGGGAACAAGGATTGGATTCCTTGCGGATATCGAAAACCACCTGCTTGATGTCGGTCTTTTTAATAATGTAAGGCACGTCGAGAGTTTTGCAAAGCTCGACCATCGGGGAATAATCCATTCCCATACCAAGATCGAGAGAAACGGCATAAAGCTCGTACTTCTTCGGATAGAAGCGGCGAAGCTCGGCAAGAAGGCGGAGCAGCACTGTGCTGTCCTTGCCGCCAGAAACGCCGACAACGATTTTGTCGTTGTCCTCAATCATGTTGTATTCGTCAATGCAGCGGCGAAGCTGCGAAAGCATTTTCTGCATAAAAGTTTCCTCTGATGAATATTTTTGTCGTCAAATATATATTATAATATATTTTCATAGAGTTTTCAAGAAGTTTTGTCTGGTATTTATAATATGAATAAAGATACTGCCGGAAGCGGAGCGATTATTCGTACGGAAAGCAGAATGACAGCGGGAGAGGGGCTCTGTACCCTCCCGCAAAAAGCCTTCTCCAGCAGGAGAAGGGGGACCGCTTGCGGTGGATGAGGTGTCACCAATCTGCCATTTTACAACTATGCAGAGGACATTCACGAATGTACCGCAAAAAATAAAAAAGAGTGCATCAAGCACTCTTTTCTATATAGTGTAGTGAAAAAATTATTCAGCGTCGGATGCGAAGTTGGAGAAGTAGCCCTGGATGTAAACAACAGGAGTACCCTTATCGCCGGAACCGGATGTGAGGTCACAGAGAGAACCGATAAGGTCTGTGAGCTGACGAGGTGTTGTACCTTCAGCAGCCATGTTGCCGACAAGGTTGGATTCCTTTGTCTTGATCTTTTCACGGAGAGCTGCGCTGAGTTCTTCGCCTTCGAGGTTGCCAAATTCGTTATCAGCAAGATACTTGATCTTGATTTCGTTTGGTGTGCCTGCAAGACCGGATGTATATGCAGGGGAAACAACTGGGTCAGCAAGTTCCCAGATGCCGCCAACAGGATCCTTGAAGCCGCCATCGCCGTAGATGAGAACTTCGATCTTCTTGCCTGTGCGCTTTTCGATTTCAGCCTGAACACCGTCAACATACTTCTGGCAGTCTCTTGGGAAGAGCTTTACCTTATCTTCAGTTGCCTTGTTGGAACCGAGAATACCGTAGTTTTCGTTGTAGCCAGAGCCATTGATGGATTCTGTGAGAATATCATCCATGGAGTAAACCTTAGCGCCTGCGTTAGCAAGGATTCTCTTTGTGCGCTTTCTTGTGTGAATGTCGCAGTTGAGAACGTTCTTTGTATACTTGAGAATGTCGCGTGGGTTGTTGGAGAATACGATTTCGATGTTGTCACCGAGGCTCTTGTAGTAGTCGATATAGTCAACGCCTGTGAATGTGTGAACTGTATCGCGGCCGAAGATCTTGCGGAATTCTTCTTCTGTGAAGTTATCCTTGAATGGATCTACGCCAGCTTCGTCGATCTGATCGTATGTGAGGAAAGCATTACCTACTTCGTCAGAAGGATAGGAGAGCATAACATATACTTTCTTAGCGCCCATAGCAATAGCGCGGAGAAGGATAGCAAATCTGTTACGGCTGAGGATAGGGAAGATAACGCCCACTTCTTCGCCGCCGAACTTGTTCTTGATGTCAGCAGCAATATCGTCTGTGGAAGCGTAGTTGCCCTGTGTTCTTGCAACAACAGCTTCTGTCATGCCGAGAATATCGCCGTCCTTGATCTTGAAGCCTTCGCCGTTTGCAGCGTTCATAAGGCTGTCGCAGATCATATTTACAAGGTCATCGCCCTGCTTGAAAATAGGGGTTATAATACCACGTGATGTTACGCCTGTGTACTTCATATAAAAAACCCTTTCTATATTGGAATTGATTAACCTTAATTTTTCATTAATCTAACAGAATAAGTATACAACCTGTAAAGGAAATTGTCAATAAAAAATCATAAAAAATCTTGGAAAATGGAAAACTTACTTGTAAAAGGTGAGGTTTATGCAAAATAAGTTATATTTTGGAAAAATGACAGAAAATACAGAGTAAGCGGAAAACTGCCCGTACTATCGCTTTACAAAGAGCATATTTGCACAGGAATTATCGAGAACATCAAACTTATATCCGCGTGCAAGACCTTCGGAAACGATTTTTGATACAGAATAAGGCGTGTTTTTCTGTCCGCCGCCATCGTGAGCAAGAATGATGACGCGCTGCTTGCTGCCATATGACTTGATTGCATTCTGAGCAAGCTGGGAAGCTGTGAAAGGCTTGCCTTCGGCATCCTGTGTGCTGGAATTCCAGTCAAAGCAGGCAAAGCCGCGGCGCTCCATCTCGTCGAGAATAGCGTGGTTTACATTTTTTGCCCTGCCGTTGTTGGAGCCGCCCGGGAAACGATATGCGCAAGGGCGCACACCTGTTGTTTCATAGATAAGACGAGCTACCTTGTCCATATCGGCAAGGAAAGTGTCTACGCTCTGATAAATGCCTGCGTAGTTGTGTGTCCATGTGTGGATTGCGATATTGTGACCGCGTCGCACGATTTCAAGCATACGGGACTTGACACTGTCGAGATTCTTCGAGCCCGGATAGACAAAGAATGTTGCCTTGACGCCTGCCTTGTCAAGCTCGTTGAGCACAACATCTGTGTTGGCTGAAGGACCGTCGTCGAATGTGAGGTAGATTGTCTTTTCGGCAGGCTCAACAATTTCGCGTTTTGCCGCATAAAGCCCAGGATAGGATGCCTTGTAGCCGGTCAGTCCATCGAGAGATACGCCAGCCGCCTTGTAGCCTTCTTCATAAGGCACAGAGCGGTCGAGCGGATAGGTTACAGGAACATCGACAGGCTTTTCCGGCTCTTCAGGCTTTGTAGGGTCGATTGTCGGAAGAGCGATGGATTCACGCTCTGTGTTATTCATATAAACTGTGCCGCCGATATGAGAAACAGGAGTATGTGTTTCCACATCCTTTCTCGCAAGGCTCATCATAGTGATTTTTGGAGCAGCAATAGGGTCGTGAATGCGTTCATAATAATATTTGCCGCCCATAATGCCTGCTGCGGTCAGCACAAGACAGCCGATGCCGGCCGCTATATATTTGAAAAATTTTCTGTTTTTATTGGATCTTTCTTTATGTTCCATATTATCCCCATAAAATATCTGTATATGTAAAAATAGTCATTGTGCAAAAGGTGGAATATATCTCCCTATATATTATACAATGTAAATCCTGCAAAATCAACGAACAAATGAGTAAAAATTCGTTAAAATATAGACGGGATTTGCCAAAACAATTTTTTCGTTGTATGATATAGTCAGGCATAGAAAATGTCGAATATATTACTAAAAGGTACGATATTATGGATATTATCAAGAATGACAACAATACAATGCTGGCTGACTTTTATCAGCTGACAATGGCTCACGGCTACTGGCAGAACAGAATGGCTTACAAAACATCTGTTTTCGATATGTTTTTCAGACGTGTTCCTGACGGAGGCGGCTTCTCCATTATGGCTGGTGTTGAACAGCTTGTGGAATATCTTAAAAATCTTAAGTTTACAGATACAGATATAGAATACTTGAGAGGCAAGAAGTGTTTTTCCGAAAAGTTCCTTGCCTATCTTCGTGACTTCAAGTTTGAATGTGATGTATGGGCAATCAAGGAAGGCACACCTGTTTTCCCAGGCGAGCCTGTTGTGGTTGTAAGAGGTCCTGCGGCTCAGGCACAGTTCATTGAAACAATGTGTCTGCTTACAATCAACCATCAGTGCCTTATCGCAACAAAGGCAAACCGTATGGTGCGCGCTGCAAAGGGCAGAACAGTTCTTGAATTCGGCTCCCGTCGTGCTCAGGGCGCAAGCGGTGCTATCCTCGGTGCTCGCGCAGCCTTCATCGGCGGTGTAAACGGCACAGCCTGCGTCAAGGCAGACATCGATTTCGGTGTGCCTGCAGCAGGTACTATGGCTCATTCATGGGTGCAGATGTTTGACAGCGAATTTGACGCATTCAAGGCTTATGCCGAAGTTTATCCTGACAACTGCATCCTTCTCATCGATACATATAATGTTCTCAAGTCAGGTATTCCTAACGCAATCAAGATTGCCAAGGAAGTGCTCGAGCCACAGGGACAGCGACTCAAGGGTGTACGAATCGACTCTGGCGACATGGCTTATCTTACAAAGAAGATGAGAAAGATGCTCGACGAAGCAGGTCTTGAAGACTGCAAGATTATCGCATCCAACGCTCTCGATGAAAACCTCATCGCAGACCTTATCAATCAGGGCGCATGCATCGATACATTCGGTATCGGCGAACGCCTTATCGTTTCACGCAGTGAGCCTGTTTTCGGCGGCGTTTACAAGCTGGTTGCAACAGAGGAAGACGGCGTTTATACACCAAAAATCAAGATTTCCGAAAATGTTGAAAAGGTCACAACACCTTGCTTCAAGCAGGTTTACCGCTTCTTCGATAATGAAACAGGCAAGGCTCTCGGCGACGTGCTGACACTTCACGACGAAGTTATCGACGAAAGCCAGCCATATACACTTTTCCATCCTGTTCACACATGGAAGAAGAAGGTCGTGGAAAATTATACAGCAAAGCCTCTGCTCGAACCTCTCTTTGTAAAGGGCGAATGTGTTTATAAGCACAGAGATGTGCACGAAATCAGAGATTTCTGCAAGGAACAGGTTGAAACAATGTGGCCTGAACTTTTGCGCTTTGAAAATCCACAGGAATACTATGTGGACTATTCCAAGAAGCTCTGGTCCATCAAGCAGGAACTCCTGGAGAGATTTTAATATTATTATATAATGTAAGGAGGGCATAAACGCCCTCCTTTTTTGCGTACTGTAGGGACCGGCGTCCTCGACGGTCCGTGAAAGTAGGGGACGGTGTTTACAACGTCCCGTAAAAAATAAACAAAAAGACCGCCATGAATGACGGTCTTTCTTTTATACGCAAATTAAATTACTTTACGATTTCGCCGTATACAACGCCTGCGCAGGATGCTGCGTTGGATTCGTCTGTATCGATGTGCATTGCTGTTGCAAAGCTTTCGGATACACGGATAACTGTATCGCCGAGGATGAGGTCACGGCCGTTGCCGCAAGCTACCTTAACTTCTACGATGTCCTTATCCTTAACGCCAGCTGCTTCTGCGTCTGCTGGTGTCATGTGGATGTGGCGCTTTGCTGCGATAACGCCGATTTCGATTTCAACTTCACCTGCTGGGCCAACGAGCTTGCAAGCGCCGGAACCTGCGATGTCGCCGGATTCACGAACAGGAGCTGTTACACCGATGGAACGAGCGTCTGTGAGGGAAATTTCAACCTGAGTTGCCTTACGGCATGGGCCGAGGATAGAAGCGTTGAGTGTGCCCTTAGGACCAACGATCTGAACCTTTTCAGCAGCTGCGAACTGGCCTGGCTGAGAGAGTTCCTTCTTAACTGTGAGTGTAGCGCCTGCACCGAAGAGGATTTCGAGGTGTTCCTGTGTTACGTGCACGTGACGAGCAGATGTTTCAACAAGTACTTTCATTGTAGTATATTCTCCTTTTGATTAAATTTTATTGTTTAAATGTGCTGTGATTTGTAAATCAGCAGCCGTAATACATAATTTTTATGCATTACATAAATAATTTAACACAAATTGTCAGTTAAATCAATACCATTCGACAAAATATACGGAAAGTTTTGAAAAATACTTTACAAATTGTCATAATTGAGTTATAATAGGCAATACTACAAACGGTGGAGGCAGATATGCAAGAGGAATTCGCGCGCAGATTATCACTTTTAAGACAGGAGAAGAAGCTCAGCCAGCGCAAGGTGGCTCAAAGTCTGGGAGTATCTCAGGCTCTTTTGTCGCACTATGAAAACGGCGTCCGCGAGCCTGGTCTTGCTTTTGTTGTGAATGCAAGCCGTTTCTACGGTGTTTCCTGCGACTATCTCCTCGGCAATGCCATCAGCCGTGACGGTATGGGTCTTAACCCTGATACAATTTACGATGTAAGTGAGCAGAAGGACAATGTGCTCCGCGGCAGTGTTTTTGTAATGCTCAACAAGAAGCTTATCGTAAACTCTGTTTCTCTTCTTATGGAGATTCTTTCCAAGGCGGGCAACAAGGAGCTTGCAAACGAAGCGTGCAATTATCTTACTGTTGCTTTCTATAAGGTGTTCAGACTTGTTTACAGATGTGACAAGAGCAATAATCTTGGTGAATTCCCTGTGCCGGAGGATACTTTCTCTGAAAGCTGCGATCTTGAAATGAAGAAGAGCGAGCTTCGCCTCAAGGAACTTGCAAAGGAAGAAATCGCAGTCCCTGTGTCCATGGCTAATCTTCCAAAGGAAAACAGTATGCTCGCGCCATCCCTGCTTTCCATCCTTCACAACGCATCCGAAAAGCTTTTGAAAAAATCTTAAAAATATTTTAAAAATACGCTTGACTTTTTCGAAAACCTGTGTTATTATATACAAGCACTCGAGAGAGTACAGCGAAAAACGCTGGTGTAGCTCAGCCGGTAGAGCAGCTGATTTGTAATCAGCAGGTCGGGGGTTCAAGTCCGTCCACCAGCTCCAGAGTTCCGCTACATTTTTTCTTGGGGAAGTTCCCGAGTGGCCAAAGGGGGCAGACTGTAAATCTGTTGCGTTTCGCTTCGGTGGTTCGAATCCACCCTCCTCCACCAAA
>JAZUBN010000126.1:0-2342 GCA_045638565.1 Oscillospiraceae bacterium
CCTCTCGCCATCTGCCTTTGCTTTGGCATACTGGGACTCATTCAACTTATAAGCCGTAAAAACCTTCTTAAAGTCGACCGCGACATAATCGCCCTCGGCATATTCTATATAATTGTGATGGCGGCATTTGTCCTCTTTGAAATCTTCCCTGTCAATTTCCGCCCTGTCCTCATCGAAGGAGCGCTGGAAGCCTCTTATCCATCATCGACAACTCTGCTTGTTATGTGCGTTATGCCTACGGCTATGATTCAGTTCAACCATCGCATAAGAAATATAAAGCTCCGCAGGCTCCTTTCTGTCATCTCCATCGCCTTCACAGTATTCATGGTATTAGCCCGTCTTGTTTCCGGTGTGCACTGGCTGACAGATATTATCGGCGGCATACTGCTGAGCTCAGCACTCGTTACACTGTATTATGTGATATATAGATAAAAGCCGCCGCTCATTCTTATCAAATTTCTCCATTTTAACGAAAATTATATGTGTCTTTTTATCCATTATTGACATTGCATTCCTGTAGTGATATACTATCTGTGGTTAATTATTATTAAAACGGAGGACAAAATAATGACAAGAATCAAGACTGTTGCTACAAGAAACATCAAGAAGTCCGTTAAGACAGGCGGCTGCGGCGAATGCCAGACATCCTGCCAGTCCGCTTGCAAGACATCCTGCGGCGTTGCTAACCAGCAGTGCGAAAAGACAAACAACAGAAAGTAATCTGATTGACCGCTGCCACATCCGGTAGCGGTTAATTTTTGAAGGAGATATATAAAATAAATGATCCATCAGTATAAACTCAACGGATATAATATCGTAATCGACGTTGCCAGCGGCTCTGTCCACGTGGTTGACGAGGTGGCTTACGATATTATCGGAATGTACAAGGAAAAATCTCAGGCTGAAATCACAGACATTATCCTTGAAAAGTATTCTTCTGAAATCACAGCAGAAGAAATCGCTCAGTGCTTCGATGCCATTCGTGACCTTGAAGAAAATGAACTTCTCTTTACAGAGGAAGATTACGAATGTCTTGCCTGCGATTACAAGAACAACTCTAACGTTGTAAAGGCGCTCTGCCTCCACGTTGCTCACATCTGCAACCTCAACTGCTCCTACTGCTTTGCAAGTCAGGGCAAGTATCAGGGTGACCACGCTCTTATGAGCTTCGAAACAGGCAAGCGCGCTTTCGATTTCCTTATCGAAAACTCTGGCACACGCAGAAATCTCGAAGTCGACTTCTTCGGCGGCGAGCCTCTTATGAACTGGGATGTTGTTGTAAAGCTTGTTGAATATGCAAGAAGCATCGAAAAGCAGCACAATAAGAACTTCCGCTTCACTCTCACAACAAACGGCGTTCTTCTCGATGAAGATAAGTTTGACTTCCTCAACAAGGAAATGACAAATGTTGTTCTCAGCCTTGACGGCAGACGTGAAGTTCACGACCATTTCAGAGTCGACTATAACGGCAAGGGCAGCTATGACGTTATCCTTCCTAAGTTCAAAAAGTTCGTTGAAAGCCGCGGAAACAAGGATTACTATATGCGCGGTACTTTCACACATAACAATACAGACTTCACAAACGACATCTTCCATATGGCTGACATGGGTTTTACAGAGCTTTCCATGGAGCCTGTTGTATGCCCACCTGACGATCCTTACGCTCTCACAGAGGCAGATATGCCTGTTATCTTCGAGCAGTATGAAATCCTCGCAAAGGAAATGATCAAGCGCAAGAAGGAAGGCAAGCCTTTCACATTCTATCACTATATGCTCGACCTTGAAAATGGTCCTTGCATTTACAAGCGCATCACAGGCTGTGGCTCTGGTACAGAATATATGGCTGTTACACCTTGGGGCGAGCTTTATCCTTGCCATCAGTTTGTTGGCGACAGCAAGTACAGCCTTGGCAACATCTGGGACGGCGTAAAGAATACTGACGCTCAGGATGAATTCAGAAGCTGCAACGCATACTCCCGTCCTGAATGTAAGGACTGCTGGGCAAAGCTCTATTGCTCGGGCGGCTGCGCTGCAAACTCCTACCATTCCACAGGCAGTATCTCCGGTGTATACAAATACGGCTGTGAGCTCTTCAAGAAGAGAATGGAATGTGCAATCATGATGCAGATTGCCGAAAACGACGAAGAATAATCATAAAAAGCACCCGTAATGGGTGCTTTTATTGTATCTTCTCCTCTTTTATGCTATAATATCCCCATACTATATGGGGAGGTGTTTTATGTATTATCATGCATCATCTGTAAATGGGATTGAAATCCTTGAGCCGAGAGTTTCCAACCACGGAGTGCCTCTCATTTATTTTTCTACAAAAAGGGAAAATG
>JAZUBN010000127.1:0-52659 GCA_045638565.1 Oscillospiraceae bacterium
TGCATCGACCTTCTTCAGCAGATTTTCAATAACAGGGATCTTGTCTCCTACTTTAGCTCCGCCCATGATAGCAACAAAAGGTCTTTCAGGATTTTCAAGTGCATCTCCCAGGAACTTCACTTCCTTTTCAATAAGGAATCCTGATACGCTTGGCATATACTTTGCCAGTCCTGCTGTGGAGCAGTGTGCTCTGTGTGCTGTGCCGAAAGCTTCGTTTACGAAGATATCGCCGAACTGAGCGAGAGCTTCGGAAAGTTCTGGTTCGCACTTTTCTTCACGAGGGTCAAAGCGGATGTTTTCGAGCATCATAACTTCGCCATCTTTGAGTTCTGCAACAGCCTTCTTAGCCTGTTCACCAACGATGTCAGGAACATACTTGATAGGTCTGCCGAGATATTTTTCCATTTCCTTTGCTATAGGAGCAACGGTAAGTGATGGAACAACCTTGCCCTTTGGACGGCCAAGATGAGTAATAATGATGACTTTTGCACCATTTTCAGCAAGATACTTTACAGTTGGTACAGCTGTTACAATGCGTGTTGCGTCTGTGACATTGCCGTGTTCATCCTGTGGAGCATTGAGCTCGCAGCGGATAAGAACTCTCTTGCCGTTTACGTCAACATCTGTTACTGATTTTTTGTTGTAATTCATAACTCACCCACAAAAATTATTAATATTTTGGTGCGCTTAAAATACATGAGCGCCATACACCTTTATTATATGATAAAAAATAAAATATTGCAATACAAAAAACAAATAATTTTTAGCGATTTTATAGGATTATTTGAACATTTGCAGATATTTTCACAATTTTGACGAAAAAAGCTAAAAAATTCAGAAAAACAGGACGGAAAATTGTGCACATAAAAACACAACGCACCCGGCTGTGTTTTTTGCGTGAAAAGTGCCTCTGTGCGAGTTTTCATAATTCCGCAGTTGACGGCATTTATGACGTACCACATAAAAGAAAAAGACACCCCGTGCGGAGTGTCTTATATTCAGTTACAACTGTAAATCAAGCTGTCTGATAGCTTCATAAAGCACAACAGCCACCGAATTGGAAAGATTGAGGCTTCGCGCTTCGGCTCTCATCGGGATTCTCACAGCGTGGTCGATATCACCGAAAATCATATCCTCAGGCAGACCCTTGGTCTCCTTGCCGAACATGATATAGTCGCCGTCATTGTACTTTACATCGTAGTGGAACTGCTTTGCCTTTGTGGATGCCATCCAGATGACTGCACCCGGATTTTTATCGTAAAACTCCTGCAGATTTTCATAGATAGTGATGTCCACAAGATGCCAGTAGTCAAGACCGGCACGTTTTACTGTGCGGTCGGAAATTTCAAAAGGAATAGGCTTGATAATATGGAGCTTCGCCCCCGTTGCCGCGCAGGTACGGGCGATATTGCCGGTATTCTGAGGAATTTCCGGCTCGTGAAGAACAATGTGGAGCATATTACACCTACTTGTCCATAAGCTTTCTCAGCTCTTTTGCATTTGCCTTTTCTTCCTGAGTCATGGAGTGACGTTCCTTTGGAGTGCGGAGCACCTTGAGGTCTTCACGGTTATAAACTTCAAGAGAATCAGGAGCAGAATCAAGGCGGACTGTGCACTTGCCGCGGAGAAGATTGATAGCTGTTACGATACCCTTGCCGTCAGGAGTTTCAACGATTGCATCGACAGGAGGTGTGTTGCGTGTAAGCTCCTGATAAGCCTCGTTTTCATACTTAAGACAGCACATAAGGCGTCCGCAAGTGCCGGAAATCTTTGTAGGATTGAGGGAAAGTCCCTGTTCCTTTGCCATATTGATGGAAACCGACTGGAAATCGTCAAGGAAAGTGGAGCAGCAAAGAGGATTGCCGCATACGCCGAGACCGCCCACCATCTTTGCTTCGTCGCGCACGCCGATCTGGCGAAGCTCGATACGTGTGCGGAATACGCTTGCAAGGTCTTTTACAAGTTCACGGAAGTCAACTCTGCCGTCACTTGTGAAGTAGAAAAGCACCTTACCGCGGTCAAAAGTATATTCAGCTGCAACAAGCTTCATATCCAGCTTGTGATTTTTAACCTTTTCAGCGCAGATTTTGAGAGCCTGATCTTCAAGGGCGATATTCTGGGCAACAGTTGCCATATCTTCCTTTGTAGCGATTCTGATAAGGCTCTTGAGAGGCTTTACGATCTTATCGTCTTCCACCTGCTTGTTAGGGATGACGATTTCGCCGCATTCGATGCCGCGGGCTGTTTCAACGATGGCGTGCATACCCTTTTCAGCCTGTACGCCGTTTGGGTCAAAATAATAAATCTTGCCCACTTTTTTGAATCTTATACCGATAATTTCTGTCATTTTTATATATCCTTATTATAGATTTCCCATATTTCTGCCGCCGCACTCAGAGTGAGGGAGAAAAGGTTGGGATTGTATACAAGCTGTTCTGTCAGCTTGTCGAAGTAGTCATATATCATTAAAAACTGACCTCTTTTTTGTGGCTGTGAGAGAATCAGCTTATATGTTTCCTGTTTGCACATAAAGATGAAATCGGGGAAAATATTTCGGGCAAGCTCACTTGCCTTTACGAAATATTCGCACAATGCCAGTTCATTTGCAAAAGCAGATGCGAATGAAGGCGCCATATCGGAAACGGCCTTGTTTGCGATTTCATCATTTTCGCTTGGCAGGGCAAAAACCTGACAGCGGGAGTTGATGGTCTGGAGTAATGCTCTGTGATTGTGACACAGAAATACAAAATAGGCATTCTGCGGCTCTTCGATGGCCTTGAGCAAGGCATTCTGAGCTTCGACACGCATATTTTCGGCGTTGTCGATGATGAAAAACTTAAACTCGGCCTCACTCGGCTTGGTATATGCATTCTTGATGATATTACGTGCCTGATCGACCTTGAGGGAGTCTTCATCAATATAGAAAAAGTCAGGGTGAGACCCTGCCTTTATTTTTACACACTGATTACAGGTGCCGCAGCCGACACCTGTAACACAGAAAAGTTTAATTGCAGTTTCAAATGCCGCTTGCTTGCGGCTTTCCTTCGTGCCGCCTTCGATAATGGCAGAGGCAGGGAAGGATTTATGATCGATACTATGCTTTTTCAAAACGGTCTACATCCACTACAAAGATAGTTGCGCCGCCCACCATAACTTCAACAGGCATTGCAGGGAAGAAGTTGATACCCATTTCAGCCGAAGTAGGAATAATCTGCTTGCGGCTCTTGGAATGTTCACGGATGATGTCGATGGCTTCCTGAACCTTTTCTTCGGAAACACCGATAAGGAAGGTTGTATTACCGGCCTTCAAAAAGCCGCCCTGAGTGGAAAGCTTTGTGATCTGGAAACCGTTCTTGATGAGATTGTTGCTGACTGTGTTGGCGTCATCGGAATTGACGATGGCAATAATCATCTTCATTTTCATAATAGTACCTCCTTTATGAGTATTATGTATGTTATTTATAAAGAAACAACTTCAATTTCCTTATCTATATTATATCTTATATCGCGCAAATATTCAAGAGATTTCTCGTCAATTTTTTCACCGAGTGCGATAACAGGCACTCCCGGAGGATAGATATAGATGTTTTCGCCTGCCGCCATTCCGACAGCATCTCTGAGTGGTATTTTCATCTTTTCTGCAAAGAAAGCTTCACGCGGAGAAATCACAGCCTGACATACAGGTATACTGCCGGAAACGACATTATTTTCCTTGCTTTCAAAGGCAAAATATGCGGCGATATCGGCGATAAGCGCTATATCTTCCGCTTCGTCAGAGAAAGTTGCAATCATGACAACATTATTGTCGTCGGCCATTTCGGCAACAATGCCGTGAGCCATAAAATGGTCGTAAAGCTCATAACCCAGCCCTTTGCAGCAGATTGTGATGCGAAGCGGATCGCCCAAATCAGGCGAAACAAATCCCATCGCATTAAGTCTTTTGCGAACATCGGCACAGGCATTTATAATGATGTTTTTGTGGTTTTTGTCAAGTTTTTCGATGAATTCACGGCCGATATCGAGAGAAGCCATAATCGGATAGGACGGGGAAGTTGTGCCGAATAAAATACAGCCGCGACGAGCCTTTGTCTCGAAATCCTTGTCTTTAAGGAGCAGAAATGCGCCCTGTGTCAGTGTCGGCAAAGTCTTGTGAGCCGAGAAAATAACGGCATCGGCACCGTCTGTCACAGGGTCAGGCACGCTGCACGCCTTGAGATGACTGCCGTGAGCACCGTCGACGATAAGCTTGACATCGTGGCGATGACATATATCGGCGATGGCTTTCACATCGTGACAATAGCCGTAATAGGTAGGACTTGTAATGAGGAAAGCCTTGATTTCAGGCGATTCACCAAGCTTTTTATCCAGCTCATCAAGGTCAAACTCCCTTGTTATGCCAAGCTGAGCGTCAAAACGAGGCGCGATATATTTTGGAAAAATATCGAGAAGGACGCAGGTGTCGAGTATCGATTTGTGGGTGTTGCGGTCGACGAGCAGGCTGTTTTTGCCCTTTGCGAAGGTGTAAATAGCCGATTTTATACCCTGAGTAGCGCCGCAGGTGAGAAAAAGACAGCTTTCTGCGCCGAAATATCGGGCGGCTCTTTCTTCAGCTTCATCGATGAAATCGTGTTCATCGCCATATAAATCGCCTGTATCCGGTGTTTCGGTGTAGTCGATGTAATAGGCGCCGTCAAGCAGATTGTCCATTCCGTTGCCTTTGTGCCCAGGCATATGAAAACGCTTTTTGCCCTTTTGCGCCAATTCCTTTATTATATTATATAATGTATAGTCCATGAATTTCTGACCTCATTAAACAGCTTTTTTGACTTTGTGACCATTATAACATAAAAATAATTTGAAATAAAGTGATTTTTTATTGAATTATGTGAGAAAGTGTGATATAATATTTCCAAATTATTATTGAAGCACGAACAGTAATAATTTATTTCTCGGGTTCATAAAAATGGACAAAGGAGGGATAAAAATGAGCAGCATCAAAGAAACAGCGTATATGTTGTTTATAGAGCAGGACAACAGCTGCGCTGAAGCGGTTCTCAAAGGAGCATGCCAGCTTTACGATTTACCATTGAGCGAGGATCTCGTAAAAGTCATCGGAAGCTTCGCCGGGGGCTGCGGTGTCGGCGATCTTTGCGGCGCTTGTGCCGGAGGTCTGGCCGTTATCGGGCTGAAATATGGCAATGGATGCCTTCATAAATGCGAAGAGCAAAGAGAGAAGATGAAAGCCTTTATGAATGAGTTCAGAGTTATGTTCCACAGCACCGACTGTGAACAGATCAAAGCTGAGTTTCGCAAGGAAGATGTGAGATGTCTGGAAGTCGTTGAAAAAACTTTGTGCTTAATTGGTTTGATTTTTGACCAGAAAATCGAATAAAAACACGAAAAAAATACATTTTTTTCGAGGTTTTGTTAATTGTGCACAAAAATTCGACAGATTTTTTTGCTATTTTACATACTGTTCAGGTAAAAAAATTCGTGCTATACTTTTACAATAAATAGGCTATGTCCAAATGCCCCCAGAACATTTGGATGCAGCGAAATTTAAACATTTTTAATGGAGGTCGTATGTACAAGTATATTTTCAAAAGATTAGTTATGCTTATTCCTGTTATCATCGGCGTAACATTCTTGGTTTACTTCATTCTCGACTTCGCACCAGGTGATCCAGTTGCTATCATCCTCGGTATCGAAGCTACAGAAGAAGCTATTCAGGAAGTTCGTAAGGAACTCGGTTTGGATAAACCATTTATTATCCAGTATCTCAACTACATGGCAAAGCTTTGTAGAGGTGACCTTGGTAAGTCATGGGCTAAGAGCCGTGACGTTATGGGCGAAATCATCACAGCCTTCCCACCAACAATTACACTTACATTCTGGGGCATGTTGGTAGCTGTTTCTCTCGCTCTCCCAATCGGTATCATTTCCGCTGTTTACCAGTACTCTATCTTCGATAACGTACTCATGGTTTGTGCTCTCTTGGGTATCTCCATGCCATCCTTCTGGCTTGGTCTTCTCCTCATCCTCACATTCGCACTTAACCTCGGTTGGGTACCATCCGGTGGTGTAGGTTCCTGGAAGTCCTTTATCCTTCCATCTATCTCCCTCGGTACATCTTCTATGGCTACTATCACACGTCTTACACGTTCTTCCATGCTCGAAGTTATTCGTGCTGACTACATCAGAACTGCTAAGGCTAAGGGTGTTAACCAGAGAACAGTTATCCTCAAGCACGCTCTCCGTAACGCTCTCATCCCAGTTGTTACTATGATTGGTATGCAGATCGGCGGTATGCTCGGTGGTTCTGTTCTTACAGAAACAGTTTTCTCTATCCCAGGTTGCGGCCGTCTCCTCGTTGATGGTATCAAGCAGAAGGATACACCAATGATTCTTGGTTGTCTTATCGTTACAACAATTATCTTCTCGGTAGTTAACCTCTTCGTTGACATCCTTTATGCATTTATCGATCCACGAATCAAGGCTGAATACAAATAAGGTCTAAGGAGGATAAATTTTAATGGAAGCTAAGAAAACTAACAAAAAGCGCAGCATGTGGGGCGACGTTCTTAAGCGTCTCATGAAGAACCGCATGGCTGTTCTCGGTGGTATCATCGTTGTATCCCTCATCCTCATCGCTATCTGCGCAGACTTCATCTGCGACTACGAAGACGAAGCTATTTTCCAGAACGTTAAGATTCGTCTCGAAGGCCCAACAGCAGAACACATCCTCGGCACAGACGAATTCGGCCGTGATATGTTCGCTCGTATCGTTCATGGTTCCAGAATCTCCCTCCTCGTAGGCTTCTTCGCAACTATGCTCGCTATGATCCTCGGCCTTATCCTCGGTTCTTCCGCAGGTTACTTCGGCGGCAAGACAGACATGATCATCATGCGTGTTCTTGACGTATTTATGGCTATCCCACAGCTGCTCCTTGCTATTACACTCGTTGCAGCTTTCGGTACATCCATCGGCTGTCTCATGATCGCTCTTGGTGTTTCCTCCGTTCCATCCTTCTCCCGTATGCTCCGTTCCCAGGTTATTACAGTTAAGGACCAGGAATTCATCGAAGCAGCTCGTGCTATCGGTGCTAAGGACTCCCACATCATCATGACACACATCATCCCTAACTCCCTTTCCCCAGTTATCGTTCAGGTTTCCATGCGTATGGCTTCCTGTATCCTTTCTATTTCTTCTCTCTCATTTATCGGTCTTGGTATTTCCCCACCAACACCAGAATGGGGCTCTATGCTTTCCGGCGGCCGTATGTATCTCCGTGATGCTGAACACATCACAATGTACCCAGGTCTCGCTATCATGATCACAATTTTGGCCTTCAACCTTCTCGGTGACGGTCTCCGTGACGCTCTCGACCCAAAACTTAAGAGATAAGGAGAGAAATTATGGAAAACAATAAGTATTTGCTCGATATGACTGATGTTGTTGTACAGTACGAAACAGAAGATGGTATCGTAGAAGCTGTTAACGGCATCGACATTAAGCTTGCAGAAGGCAAGACAATGGGTCTCGTAGGCGAAACAGGTTGTGGTAAGACAACAACAGCTCTTTCCATCCTCCGCCTCGTTCCAGACCCACCAGGAAAGGTAAAGTCCGGTAAGATTATCCTTGACGGCGTTGATATCATGGCTGCTTCCGAAAAGGAAATGCGTGAAATCCGTGGTAACATCGTTTCCATGATCTTCCAGGACCCAATGACATCCCTTAACCCAGTTCTCACTGTTGGTGATCAGATCGCAGAAGTAGTTGCTATCCACAACCCACAGATGAAGAAGGAAGACACAATCAAGAGAGCTATGGAAATGCTCGAAGTCGTAGGTATCCCAGGTGAAAGACATGTTGAATATCCTCACCAGTTCTCCGGCGGCATGAAGCAGCGTGTTGTTATCGCTATCGCACTCGCATGTTCTCCAAAGCTCCTCATCGCTGACGAACCTACAACAGCTCTCGACGTTACAATCCAGGCTCAGGTTCTCGAACTTATGAACAACCTCAAGCAGCAGTTTAAGACAGCTACAATCATGATCACTCATGACCTTGGTATCGTTGCTGAAACATGTGACGAAGTTTCCATCATGTACGCTGGTTCCATCGTTGAAAGAGGTAACCTCGAAGACGTCTTCAACAACACAATGCACCCATACACAGAAGGTCTCTTCAACTCCCTCCCAGACGTTGATAACAGAACTGCAAAGCTTAAGCCAATCCCAGGTCTTATGCCTGACCCAACAAAGCTCCCTAAGGGCTGTGCATTTGCTCCACGTTGCCAGTATGCAACAGAGCAGTGTAAGACAGAAAAGCCTGCACTTGTTAAGTACAGCGATACTCACTACGCTGCTTGCTTGGCATACCAGGACAAGAACTTCAAACTGAAAGGATGGGGCAAATAATGGCATTATTAGAAGTAACAGATCTTAGAAAATATTTTAAGACTCCAAAGGGCAACCTTCATGCTGTTGACGATGTATCCTTCAAGATCGAAGAAGGTAAGACACTCGGTGTCGTAGGTGAATCCGGCTGTGGTAAGTCCACAACAGGCCGTGCTGTTCTCCGTCTTCTCGAACCAACAGCTGGTAAGGTAGTATTCGACGGCCAGGACGTTACAGCTCTCGATAAGGAAGCTCTCCGTCAGATGCGCCGTAAGATGCAGATCGTTTTCCAGGACCCATATTCTTCCATCAACCCACGTATGTCCGTTTCTGAAATCATTGCTGAACCAATGAAGCTTCACAAGATGTATGCTACAAAGGCAGAAGTTGACGCTCATACACAGGAACTCATGAAGACAGTTGGTCTTGCTGAACGTCTCACAAACGCATATCCACACGAACTCGACGGTGGCCGTCGTCAGCGTATCGGTATCGCACGTGCTCTTGCACTCGATCCAAAGTTCATCGTTTGCGACGAACCAGTTTCCGCTCTCGACGTTTCTATCCAGGCTCAGATCCTCAACCTCCTCCAGGAACTTCAGGAACAGCGTGGCCTTACATACATCTTTATCACTCACGACTTGTCTGTTGTTAACTACTTCTCTGATGATATCGCTGTTATGTACCTCGGTCGTTTGATCGAAAAGGCTCCTTCCGAAAAGCTCTTTGCGAACCCATCTCACCCATATACACAGGCTCTTCTCTCCGCTATCCCACTTCCAAAGCTCGGTGCTAAGCGTGAAAGAATCATCCTCAAGGGTGAAATCACTTCCCCAATCGAACCAAAGCCAATGTGCCGCTTTGCTCCACGTTGTATCCATGCTAAGGATATTTGCTTCAAGGAAGAACCAAAGATGAAGGAAATCGCACCAGGTCACGAAGTAATGTGCCACCTCTTCTAATTCATCAACAACTTGAATTAAATATAAAAGGACATCCTAAAAGGGTGTCCTTTTTATTTTGTTTTCTTAAATATTTCTGTAGGGGAGGGTCTCTGTGCCCTCCCAACAATGGCGCATATTTATATCCTTGATGGTCCGAATAAGAAAAAGCCGCAGAAAATCAAGTTTTCCACAGCTTCTTCTTAAATATATAAGGTATGTAATGGGCTAATTTGCGGCAAAATCATAAACAGCCTGTGCAATACTTGCCGCTATTTTCTGTCGATAATTTTCATCATTCAGCTTTTGACGCTCATTTTCATTTGAAAGAAAACCACATTCTATAAGAACCGATGGCATCTTCGTTTCACGGATTACAATAAGACTGTTAGTGAGCTTCGCACCTCTGTTTTCGGCGCCTGTGTCGGCAATGAACCTGCTCTGAATCATTTCGGCAAGTCTGATACTGCGTGGATTTCTAAGCGAATACCATGTTTCAATGCCTGCGGCATCGGTATTATCGGATGCATTCTGATGAATACTTATGTAAAGGTCACCGCCCTTACGATTGGCAAACTTTGCTCTGGCATAAGGCGACACATACTCGCCGTCATCGTGAGTGAATATCACCTTGTAATCCAATTCATTTAATAACTTTTTGAGTCGAAGTGCAATATCGTAATTTATATCCTTCTCATTTATACCATCGTAGCTGCAGCCCACATCATCCGCACCGTGCCCCGGGTCAAGAATTATCAGTTTAATCTCATCTGAGGGTTCACTGAAATACCATATCAGCAGAGCAGCAATACTAATAATCAGCCCAGAAATCAAAAACTTTCTCAATTTCATTTTACATTTCCTATAAAGTGTACTATAATTATAGACGGAGAAACAAATCTCCACGTTTCAATTATATCATAAATATTTAGCAGATAAACCCCTTTAAGAAAATTGTAAGAAAAAAGGAGCGGCTATGAAAGATTTGAAATTTGCTCACATCAGTGATACTCATTTTTGCTGTGAAGGCAGCAGCGATTTTGTAAAAGAAGTAAACGAAAAGTATAATCCACTTGGTAAATTACATTTCGTATTGGATAATATGGCGAAACCTGACTTTATTCTCTATACAGGTGACACAGTCCACGATGGTGAAGCTGAAGACTATGCCAAGCTCAAGGCGGTATTTGATCAGTATTTCCCTGATGTGCCAATCTATGCCACAATGGGCAATCATGATATAGCCGACAATTTCCGCGTGGGCTTCCTCGGCAAAGAGGCGACAGGTAAGCCTTATTACGATGTTTTCTATCACGAAGACCTGCGCATTATCACCCTTGACAGCGCATTCCATTATGGCATGAAGGGCTGGATTTGCAAAGAGCAGTGCAATTTCCTCAAGGAAACCCTCGCTACAAATTTTGGCCGCGGCACCATCGTCATTACACATCATCCGTTCAAATGGGTCAACGACGACAATCAGCTTTCGACAGAATATGACCTGAGCGAAATCATCGAAAAGAGCGATATCATCGGCTTCATCAACGGTCACGCTCACATCAACCGCGTCAGCTTCTTCCATGGCAGAATTCATATCACAGGTGAGTCGATGTGCTTCGGTATCGAGCCTCGTATCAAGGAAAATCGTTACATTTACACAGAAAAGATGGCGTGGAATGAGTGTAAGCTGGAGGGAAAGGAAATATCCTTTACACAGCACGCTGTTTCGCCTGATTACACAATTTTGAAGGATAAATCTATGTAGTTTTTACCAATTGAAAAGGCTTTTATAAAGTGGTAAAATATTACCAGATGAATATATTTCAAAGGAGATTTTGTTATGACACTCAATAACGAACTTTTCACAAAGCATCTGCAGGGCATGGTTCAGTTCCCTACAGTTTCCAGCGTTGACCCTGATAAGATCAACAAGCAGGCATTTCTCGATTTCCACAAATATCTCGAGGAAACATATCCTCTCGTACATAAAACATTCGATAAGGCTATCGTAGGTCGTGTCGGCCTTCTCTATCACTGGAAGGGCACAGGTAAGAGCAAGAGCCTTCCTCTTCTCCTCACAGCTCATCAGGACGTTGTTCCTGAAGGCGACCACGCTATGTGGAAGTATCCTCCATACGTCGGTACACTCGATGAAGACGGCATCCTCTGGGGCAGAGGCGTAACAGACTCCAAGTGCAACATTCAGGCATATATGGACGCTCTTGAACTTCTCATCGCAGACGGTTTCGTTCCAGATTATGACCTTTACCTCGCTTTCGGCTACAATGAAGAAATCATGGGCGGTCCTGAAGCTGCTGCAGGTCTTATCGTTGAAGAACTCAAGCGCAGAAATGTTGACCTCGGTCTCGTTATCGACGAATGCGGCGGCATCGGCGAAATGAACGGCAAGCCTGTTGCTACAATTTATCCTTGCGAAAAGGGCTACGGCGACTTCGAATTCACAATGGAAGATAAGGGCGGTCACGCTGCTTCCCCAGGTAAGCACAGTTCCCTCGGTATCATCGGCAAGACAGCTTGCATCCTCGAAGAAAAGCTCTTCCCACAGACACTTACAGAGCCTGTTATTCAGGAATTCAAGGCACGCGCACCATTCACAGACGGCCCTCTCGGCATGATGTATGCTGATCCTGAAAAGTATTGGGATATGCTCAAGCTCATTTGCGCAGAAGACAGACAGCTCAACGCTCTCACACGCACAACAACTTCCGTAACAATGGCAAAGGGCTCCGATCAGGCTAATATTCTTCCTGAAAAGTCCTCCCTCATCATCAATACACGTCTCCTCCCAGGCGAAACTCTCGATAATATGATGAAGTATTTCGAAAGCATCGTTCCTGAAGGAGTTAAGGTACGTCTTGTAAAGGGCCACAACCCGCCTGCAGTTTCATCCACAGAATCTGAAGGCTATAAGACTATCGTCAAGGTTGTTGAAGAAAAGTACCCTGGCATCACATTCATTCCTTCCATGCTCACAGGCGGCACAGACTCCCGCTTCTACTGTGACATCTGCTCCACAAAGAGCGTTTACCGCTTCACAGGTATGCGTCATACAAAGAAGACAGGCGGCGCACATCAGGTAAATGAACACATCGACACAAGCATTATCGCTGACAATGTCGACTTCTACATCAGACTCCTCCTTGCATACGGCAAGTAATAAAATGTTTAATATGAAAAGACCGTCATTCTGGCGGTCTTTTTGTGTTTAGCCTTCCCCTTGAGGGGAAGGGGGACCGCGGTGTTGAATGACAGCCCGGTGGGCTGTCAGACCCGCGGCGTGACCGAGCTGCAGCGAGACAGGGGGACTGCTTTAGCGGTGGATGAGGTGTAGCCGTAGGCGTTTATTTAATATACCCCGACCCTACGTAACGTATGATGAAAGAGAGTCGTAGGGCAGGATTTATAATTTTGCATCTTGCTTTATAGAAAATATTGAAAAATACCTCCGATTATGATAGAATATTTCTATAAATATAATGTATTGACTATCCGTAACCCAATAAGGAGGTGCACTATGCTGAAATATTTGTTTTTCATCTTGCTCGGTTTCGCCCCTGTCGGTGTGGGCGCAGTTATTCTGACATGCGGCGAAAAAATGCTCTTTGCCCTGTCCTTTCTTATGTGGCCGCTTTTCCTGTTTGTGTGGGGACTTATCGGCTATATCATAGGAAAAAGACGGTACAACACAAGACTTTCCTGCCTGATGATGCATATTCCAATGGCAAGCGCAGTGATTTTGTCCTTGTTTTCAAAGATTCCGTCGGCAATCGAAGAAACACTTCTTATTGTAATTATGTCGACAGGCTTCTGGTCTGTCCTGCCAAGACTTATAATCAACGAATTATGGTTTTTCATGCTGTTTTATCTTGCCGCAATGATGCTGAGCTGGTACATCGGCTATAAATTGGCAGAGTGGAAAACCGAAGTAAAGTTGTAGGGACCGATGCCCCGGCGCCCCGAAACGAAATTGTAGTCGACGGCATTTATGACGTCCCGCCTGTTGAAAAAGGTGATATTATGTATAAACTTGACAAAATATTACAAAAAGTATTCATTATAATCGGAATACTCGCCTTGATACTGTTCCTTTTTACATTTCCATTCATAATAAGAAAGAATTATGTGATGCACGAATTGGCAACGAGAACAACAGCCGCAGAGCCGTCCAGATCGGTCGAATGGTATCAGGCTGCAGGTAAACGTCCACCGGAATAGGGCATCTAAAAGGCTTCTCCTTGAGGAGAGGCTCCGCGAAAGCGGTGGGGAGGTGGTGCGAAGCATATTCATTAAACGCCGCTATGCGGCTACACCTCATCCGTCAGCCTGTGGCTGCCACCTGTCTCGCTGTGGCTCGGTCACGCCGCGGGTCTTACAGCCCACCGGGCTGTAATTCAATACCGCGGTCGCCGTTTCACTACCCTCAAGGGGAAGGCTTAAATTCGGATAACAACAAAAAACCCCGTGGCATATTGCCTCGGGGTTTTCTCATATAATTCTATTGAATTACTTCTTCTTTGCGATAGCAGCCTTTGCCTTCTTTACGATTTCAGCAGCTGTAAGATCGAAGCGGTTTCTGAGGTAGTCTTCTGTACCAACTTCGCCGAAGATATCCTGTACGCCAACCATTTCCATTGGAGTTGGGCAGTTCATAGCGAGGCAGTGAGCAACTGCAGAGCCGAGACCACCGATTACGTTGTGGTTTTCAGCTGTAACAACAGCGCCGCACTTCTTTGCGTATGCAGGAATTGTTTCGTTGTCGAGAGGCTTCCATGTGAATGCGTTGAGAACTGCAGCAGAAATGCCTTCCTTCGCAAGTTCATCAGCAGCCTTGATAGCTTCGTGAAGCATGATACCACTTGCTACGATAGCTACATCGTTACCGTCGCGAACAACTGGAGCCTTGCCGAATTCAAACTTGGAGCCTGGTTCGAAGATTTCCATAGCGTTCTTTCTGAGGAGACGGATGTAGTATACGCCGTGTGTATTTTCAAGTTCACGGATAACCCATTCGAGCTGTACTGTGTCAGCTGGTTCGATGAGTGTGATTTCCGGAATGGACATAAGGCAGCCCATATCTTCGAATGGCATATGTGTGCCGCCGTTGTAAGCAGCTGTTACGCCAGGGTCTGTACCAACGATACGAACGTTGTTCTTAGCGTAGGAGCAGGAGATGAAGATCTGGTCGAGAACACGACGTGTTGCGAATGGAGCGAAGGAATGTGCGTATGGAACCATACCAACAGCAGAGAGACCTGCTGCAACACCGATCATGTTAGCTTCCTGAATACCGCAGTCGATAGCTCTTTCCGGGAATTCCTTGAAGAATGCCTTTACGCCGGAGGAACCAACAAGGTCAGCATCGAGAATGCAGATCTTGTCGTTCTTTCTTGCCATATCGATGAGTGTGTCTGTGTAGACCTTTCTCATTTCAACAGCGGACTTTTCAAATGTATTTCTTACTGTGTAGCTCATTTTATGCTTCCTCCTTTACCTTTGCGAGAGTTTCCTCTGCAAGTCTTACGGATTCAACCATATCTTCAGGCTTGAACTTGAGATGGTGGTTGTTAGGGAACTGGGAAAGGCAGAGAGGACAGCCGTTGCCCTTGATTGTATCAAGAACGATAACAGATGGCACGCCCTTTGTATTCTTAGCGTTTGTGATAGCTTCTTCGAGAGAAGCGATATCGTGGCCGTTTACCTTTACTGTATGGCAGCCGAAGGAAGCGAACTTGTCAACCATGTCGCCGAGGTTGAGGATATCTTCTGTTGTGCCGTCGAGCTGGAGCTTGTTGTAGTCAACGAAGATGATGAGATTATCAAGCTTCTGGTGAGCTGCGAACATAGCGCCTTCCCATACCTGACCTTCGTTGCATTCGCCATCACCGAGGATGAGGTATGTGTACTTGTCGCTCTTCTTGATCTTGTTGCCGAGAGCGATACCGCAAGCTGTGCTCATGCCCTGACCGAGAGAGCCTGTTGTCATATCAACGCCAGGAGTCTTGAGTCTGTCACAATGGCTTGGGAGGATTGTGCCGCCCTGATTGAGTGTGAGAAGAACTTCGAGAGGGAAATAGCCCTTGAGTGCAAGTGTTGCATAGAGAGCAGGACCAGCGTGACCCTTGGAGATAACGAGTCTGTCACGGTCTTCCATCTGTGGGTTCTTTGGGTCGATGTGCATTTCTTTACCGTAGAGAACGGCAAGTGTTTCAACAATGGACATAGAGCCGCCTACATGGCCGAAGCCGAGGTTCATAAACTCCTTGAGAGTTTCAACTCTGATTTCCTCTGCAAAAACACGAAGCTCTTTAGTATTCATAGTTAAATTACCTCGTTTGCATAATATTATAATTATAATATACCAAAAAATAACCAAAAGTGCAAGTGTAAATAAGCGAAATATTGAAATATATTGCTGTGTCATATTATGGAATAAAATACAGTTATGTGAATAATTCACATAAGATGAGGATGAATATTGTATGAAATGAATATATTCAATTACAACAACAATTTTCCGGTCGACCGGTTTTGTGCAAAAACGGCATATTCAGCACTTTTTTGTTACATAATTGTCAGAATTATTCATTTTTTCCATAAGTTTATTGAAAAAAAGTTTAGAAAATTGAAAATTTTTGTTGAAATCTGAAAAACTTTGGTATATAATAATAAACGGAAGAAAAAGCGTACTTTTAATGATAAGGCGGTATAGTACCGCCTTGTTGTTGTTTTAGGGGGTTTGTTTGGTTATTAACATAACAAACCTGCTTCAATAATACGTTAATTAAGAAATCTAACTATACAGAAGGGAAGTTCTATGGTTTACACATTTAAAAGAGGAACACACCCGGACGGCAACAAGGAACACACAAAGGATAAGTCCATTGAAGTTCTCAAGGCTCCTGAATATGTTGTGCTTCCTGTGTCGATGCATATAGGCGCACCTGCAAAGGTCATCGTAAAGCCTGGTGATACAGTTAAGCTTGGTCAGATGGTTGCAGAAGCAGGCGGCTTCGTCAGTGCACCGGTACACGCTACCGTTTCGGGCACAGTAACTAAGGTTGAGCCACGTCTTCATCCAAACGGAACAAAGGTCATGTCTGTTGTCATTGAAAATGACTTCAATGATGAATGGCACGAAAGCGTAAAGCCTTTCGACTACGAAAATATGACTCAGGATGAGCTGTGTGATGCTCTCGCAAAGTCGGGTATCGTCGGCCACGGCGGTGCGGCTTTCCCAACACACGTAAAGGTAAAGAGCGGTATCGGCAAGATCGATACTATCATCATCAACGGCGCGGAATGTGAACCTTACATCACATCCGACCATCGCCTCCTCCTGGAAAGACCTGAAGAAATCATCGCAGGTATCGAAATCCTCATCAAGATTTTCGGCGTGCGCAATGCAAAGCTTGCTGTTGAAAAGAACAAGTCCAATACATTCGAAAGAATCGAAGAGCTTATCGCTCATAACGATGCTATCGAGCTTTGCCCACTTGAAGTAAAGTATCCACAGGGCGCTGAAAAGCAGCTTATCTACGCTGTAACACATCGTGAAGTGCCAAGCAAGAAGCTTCCTGCAGATGCAGGCTGCGCAGTATTCAATGTTGATACTTGCGGCGCTATCTACAGATACTTCGCTCTCGGTCAGCCAATGTACCGCAGAATCGTAACAGTTTCCGGCTCGGCTGTTTCCAATCCTAAGAATCTTGAAGTACGTATCGGTACTCCAATCACAAACCTCATCGAACAGTGCGGCGGCTTTGTCCGTGACCCTTATAAGCTCCTTATGGGCGGTCCTATGATGGGTGTTTCCCAGTTCACAACAGATATCCCTGTATTCAAGGGTACAAATGCCTTCCTTGCATTTGATAAGTCGGGCGCTCTTCCAGATCCTGGCCAGTGTATCAGATGCGGCAGATGCGTTGACGTATGTCCTATGAGCCTTATACCTACATATCTTTACCACATGAACGAAAAGAACAATCTTGATGGTCTTGTAGGCTATAACACAATGGACTGCATCGAATGCGGCGCATGTACATATATCTGTCCTGCAAAACTCCCTCTCGTACAGGGCATCCGTGCAGGTAAGCACAAGATCCAGGCAAGTCAGCCTAAGAAGTAAGGAGGAATAATATGTCAGAACTTATGAAAGTCAAGGTTTCCTCCTCGCCTCACATCCGTGCGGAGGATACAACACGTTCCATCATGCTCGATGTTATCATCGCGCTTATGCCTGCTCTTGCAGTGGGTATCTTCGTATTCGGCGGCAGAGCTGCTGTTCACGCTATCGTATGCGTGCTCACATGTATGGCTGCTGAATATGCATATCAGAAGCTTATGCACAGACCGATCACAGCTTTTGACGGCTCTGCTGCAGTAACAGGTCTTCTTCTTGCCCTTTCCCTCCCTGTGTCTGCTCCAATCTGGATCAGCATCATCGGCTCGCTTTTCGCTATCATCATCGTAAAGCAGCTCTATGGCGGCATCGGCAAAAACTTCATGAATCCGGCTCTCGCAGCAAGAGCATTCCTCTTCTCCTGGTCCGGTATCATGACAACTTACACAGCAATCAGAACAAAGCTTCCGCTTTTCACATCTACATATGATGTTGTTTCTTCTGCAACACCAATGGCGCAGCTCAAGCTCGGTGTCCTTCCTGATGCAAGCGCTATGGATATGGTGCTCGGTATGATTCCTGGCTGTATCGGTGAAACATCGGCTCTCGCTCTCGTGGCAGGCGCTGTCTACCTCCTTTACAGAAAGGTTATCACATGGCACATTCCTGTGTCCTACCTTGCTTCAGTTGCACTCATCACATTCATTTTCCCACGTGTTCCTGGCGCAAACTTCCAGTCCATGCTGGCTGAAATCTGTGCAGGCGGTATTCTCCTCGGCGCATGCTTTATGGCTAACGACTATACAACATCGCCAATCAACAAGCGCGGTCAGATCGTTTACGGTATCGGCTGCGGCGCTATCACAATCCTTATCAGATACTTCGGTTCATATCCGGAAGGCGTAACATACGCAATCCTCATTATGAACGCAGCGGTATATCTTATCGAAAAGGCTACAGCAAGCAGAGTATTCGGCCATAAGGTAAAACCTTTTGAGATGGGAGGCGAAAATAAATAATGAAAATTAAGAATGAAACAGTACGCCTCGTTGTCCTTCTCTTCACATTCTGTGCAGTTGTTGCCCTCATTCTTGCAGGTATCAACAAGCTCACAGCTCCTATAATCAAGGAAGTTGAAGCTGAAAAGACAAGAGAATCTCTTATGAAGGTATGTCCTACAGCCAATGATTTTGCTCCTGTTGAATATGACCACGCAGCTTATCCAAACATTCTTGAAGCTTATGAACTTACAAAGCACGGCAAACTTGCAGGTTACGGTGTGCTCGTATCTTCCCAGGGCTTCGGCGGCGAAATCAAGATGATGGTCGGCGTTGCAAACAACGGCCGTGTCCTCGGCGTAAGCGTTATCAGCCTTTCTGAAACTCCTGGTCTCGGCACAAAGGCTGCTGACGTCGAATGGCTCAATCAGTTCGTTCTCAAGACATCTCCATATAAGGTTGTCAAGGGTAAGGCAGAAGCAGACAACGAAGTTGTTGCAGTAACAAGTGCCACAGTGACATCCAAGGCTGTTACAGCAGGCGTTGAAGCAGCTATTGCATTCGCAGGAGGTCTCAACTAATGAATAAATATGTAAAACAGCTCTATGAGGGCATTATCACAAATAACCCTGTTCTTGTACAGCTCATCGGTATGTGTCCTACACTTGCCACAAGTACAAGCCTTGAAAACGGTCTCGGTATGGGCCTTGCAGCGACAGCAGTTCTCATCTGCTCCAATGTAATGGTTTCCATTCTCCGTAAGATCATTCCACAGAAGATCAGAATTGCCTCCTACGTTGTTATCATTTCCGGCTTCGTAACAGCTATCGAAATGCTTATGAAGGCATATCTCCCTGATCTTGCCGATTCTCTCGGTCTCTTTATCCCACTTATCGTTGTTAACTGTATCATCCTTGCCCGTGCTGAAGCATTCGCTTCCAAGAACGGCCCGATTGAATCTGCAGTTGACGGCCTTTCAATGGGTCTCGGTTTCACATTCGCACTTGCACTTCTTGCTTCCGTTCGTGAAATCCTCGGTAACGGCACAATCTACGGCATCCCTGTTTTCGGCGATTCTTTCCAGCCGGCATCAATTATGATCATGCCTGCAGGTGCATTCCTTGTTCTCGGCTTTATCATCGCAGCATTCCAGAAAATTCTTAAGAAGGGGGACAATTAAATGACATTGACTGAAATTTTCGCCCTTTCACTGGGTGCTATCCTTATTGAAAACTACATCTTCGTAAAGTTCCTCGGTATCTGCTCCTTCCTCGGCGTATCCAAGAAGATGGATACAGCGTTTGGTATGGGTATGGCTGTTGTATTCGTTATGACAGTTGCTTCCGCTGTAACTTACGTTGTAAACAGATTTATTCTCGTTCCGCTTAACATCGGTTATATGCAGACAGTTGCATTTATCCTTGTTATCGCTTCTCTCGTTCAGTTTGTTGAAATGCTTCTTATGAAGATGATGCCAGCCCTTTATCAGGCTCTCGGTATCTTCCTCCCACTCATCACAACAAACTGTGCAATCCTCGGTGCAGCACTTCTCAACATCACAAACGAGCTCAACTTCATCGGCAGCGTTATCTATGGTTTCTCTGCAGGTATCGGTTTCACACTCGCTATCGTGCTGTTTGCAAGTGTAAGACAGAGACTCATCCTTTCCGATTGTCCAAAGTCCTTTGAAGGTTTCCCTATCGCCCTTATCACAGCATCTCTTCTCGCTATGGCATTTATGGGCTTCCAGGGCCTCAAGATCTGGTAATAAGGAGGTCATAAAATGAAAGAAATTCTTTTTCCTGTTATAGCTCTCGGCGGCATCGGCGCGCTGTTTGCTCTTCTCCTTGCTTTCGCAGGCAAATTCTTTGCAGTTGAACGCGATGAAAGACTTCCTCTTATCGAAGAAGCTCTTCCGGGTGCAAACTGCGGCGGCTGTGGCTTTGCAGGCTGCTCCGCTTGTGCAAATGCCATCATCGAAGGCAATGCTCCTGTAAATGCATGCCCTGTAGGCGGTAACGAATGTGCAAAGAAGATTGCTTCCATCATGGGTGTTGAAGCTAATGACGAAGCAAAGAAGGTTGCTCACGTTATGTGCTCGGGCGGTAACGCAAATGCCAAGAAGAAGTATGAATACAGCGGCATCAAGGACTGTATCGCAGCTTCCAAGGTTCAGGGCGGTCCTCTTGAATGTTCCTATGGCTGTCTTGGTATGGGCACATGTAAAGCTGTCTGTCCTTACGGCGCTATCGAAATCGTAGACGGTGTTGCAAAGGTTATGTCCGATAAGTGTAAGGCTTGCGGCAAGTGCGTTGCAGCCTGCCCACGCGGTATCATCAATATCGTTTCTTTCGATCAGGACGTATTCGTAAGCTGCAGCAACCACAATAAGGGCGCTGAACTTCGCTCCATGTGTAATATCGGCTGTATCGGCTGTTCTCTCTGCGTAAAGAACTGTGAACACGACGCTATCCACGTGGATAACTTCCTCGCTCACATCGATTATGATAAGTGTGTAAACTGCGGCAAGTGCGCAACAGTCTGCCCACGTAAGCTTATCACTAACCAGAGTGAAATCGTCAGTGTAAAGGCTGAATAATCCAATAACAATAAAAGCCATCCGAAAGGATGGCTTTTTCATTGTCTATTGCCTTCCCCTTGAGGGGAAGGGCGCAGCCCGTCTTATAAAATGCGCCGCCCCTCTCTTGACTCCCTTGTGTAAAGGGAGGTGGCACGAAGTGACGGAGGGATTGTCACCTATCCGTTTGTACATCAAATTTCCCTCACATTTTTACAAAAAGGACTATTATTTTCCACCATACTATGCTATAATTACTATATACGCATAGTAATAATCATCAGTTTTATAAACAAATATTATCGGAGGTCAACGTGAGAAGAGGCTACGGCAGTTATCATAGAAGAAATCGTAAACGTGTGTGGATTGTTTCCATACTTTTTGTGTTGTGCCTTGCGCTGGTGCTTGGCTATATGGCATACGAAAACCTCATCTTTACAGCCGACGGAGTGCAGCTTTCCTTCTTTGATTCCTTCTTCAATAAGGAAGAGGACAAGCCGGAGGAAGATGCTGAAATACCAAAGCCTACGATAACAACCGAAGCGCCCGAAAAGACAACTCAGGCTACACAGCCGACCGAAGCGCCAAAGCCTCAGCTTCCTGACCTTTCTGCAAAATGGATAACTCTTGAAAATCTCAAGAGCGAAAGCTATGTCAATTCACTTATCAACAGTGGTGTAAAGCAGGTCCTCGTTACGGTCAAAGATAAGGATGGCATTTTCCATCTGCCTGCCGAAAATGATATCATAAACGGCAAAAATGTGGTGGCAAAGGACGCTGAAATAATAGCAAATAGTATTAAAATGTTGAAAGATAACGATGTGTATATAATTTGCGGCATTTCTGCCCTTCGTGATAATGTGTTGCCTCGCGCTCACAGAAACGAAGCGGTTACAACAAACGGTGAAACTCTGTGGCTCGATAAGGAAAGCCTCACATGGTTTGACCCTTCAAGCGAAACCGCGGCAAACTATATCATCGCAATGGCGGACGCTCTTTATGATATGGGCATCGACGAAGTTATGCTGACAAACTTTGCCTATCCATATGTGGGCAAGTATAATCTTATTATGAATAAGCCGGACGAAAGTATTCTGGCAAAGCTTGCCGAAAAAATCGCCGAAAGTGATATGCCGTTGGGCGTCGTTGCGGTAACTGCGGCAGATACTATGGTGACAGGTCAGAATATCGGCTTACTTGAAGAGCATTTCGACAGAATTATGGTGACAGGCTCGCCTGAAAGCGACAGCGCAAAAAATATCGCCAGCCAGATGAAGGACCTCGACAAGCTGACATATATCGTCGACAGTCCAATCGAAAATGTAAATCATATATACACAAAATAAAGAAAACAGCCTCGCATTCCGAGGCTGTTTTTTGTAAAGGAGATAAATATGAAGAAAATCAAGGTAAGGCATATAATTCTTGCGATACCAGTTTTGCTTTGGCTGTTCCTCATTTTCATTCCGAGACAGAAAACAGAATTTGCGATGAAAAAATATGTAAGAGAATATTATGGAACGGAAAATGTGAAAGTTGAGCATGGCTTCCTTTATGGAAGCTATGGAATAATGAACGGAAATGACAATATACGATACAGAAACGGCATGATAATGGATTACCAGAGGGTGGAAGATATTAAAAAATTCACGAAAAAATGCGATGAAATCCTCCGTGATATGCCGAAAATTACAGACAGCTATTCGTATATATTGAGTTTCTTTCCATTGGATGATGTGCATACACCATATCATAGATTGGATATGCATCTTAAGAATGAAAACAATGTTTCTGCTGACGAAAGCAGAGAAATTGCAATCGAAACTATCGTGGGCATAATAGAGAAACTGAACGCAGAATATAATATTACAGGGCTTGAGTATAAATACTACGATAAATATGCCTGTTATGAAGTGCAAATAAAGGTTGACAGACAGCAGATAACCTATGAGATGATAGATGAAAATATAAAGGTAAGCTGAAATATGTACGCCCCAAAGCCTTCCCCTTGAGGGGAAGGTGTCTTGCATAGCAAGACGGATGAGGTGTAGGACGAAGTCCGTTTTAATCAATGCACCGCAGGCACATTATGCCTTAAGCGTGAGGCTCCATTGGGTCTACCTTGGACTTCTTGCCGCAGTTTTCAGAGTTGTTCTTGTTATTGGAGTTGTAGTTGTTGCTCTGATTGTTGGAATTGTAGTTGTTGTTGGAGTTATTCACTCTGTTGCTCTGGTTATTGGAGTTGTTTGCCTTGTTGTTTGCGTTATTGTAGTTCTTATCCATTTTTTTCTCCTTTTTCTTTTGTAAAGTGAGGAACTTTTGTCTTTACGCCAATATTTTATCCAATGAATCTTGATTTATACGCATTGTTATGATATAATACATAAGTTAATGAAATAAAAATAAATCAATATATATCGAGGTTATTATGTCAGGACATTCTAAATGGAGTACAATCAAGAGAAAAAAGGGCGCTAACGACGCAGCAAGAGCTAAGGTTTTCACAAAGTTCGCTCGTGAAATGGCTGTTGCTATCAAGGAAGGTGGCGCTGACATCAACGGCAATTCCAAGCTCAAGGAAATCGTTGCAAAGGCAAAGGCAAACAACGTGCCTAACGACAACATCAACAGAATCATCCAGAAGTACAAGAGCGGCAACGTAACAGAAAACTACGAAAGCGTTACATACGAAGGCTACGGCCCAAATGGTATCGCTATCATCGTTGAAACTCTTACAGACAACAGAAACCGTACAGCAGGTGAAGTTCGTCACGCATTCGATAAGTTCGGCGCAGGTCTCGGCCAGTCCGGCTGTGTTTCCTGGCAGTTTGACCGTAAGGGCATCATCCTCATCGAACGTGATGAAGATATGGACGAAGATACTATCATGATGGAAGCTATCGACGCTGGTGCAGCAGACTTTATCGCAGAAGAAGAAGTTTTCGAAATCTACACAGATGTTGATACTTTCCCTGAAGTACGCGATACACTCGAAGCAAAGGGCTATACATTTGCTCAGGCTGAAATCGGCCTCGTTCCACAGAACTATATCGAAATGAACGACGAAGAAGGCGTAAAGAACATGACAAAGCTTCTTGATATGTTCGATGACAACGACGACGTTCAGAACGTATACCATAACTGGGAAGAAGTTGAATAATTTTAATAAAAACCGAGGGGAAACCTCGGTTTTTTGTTATGCAGGGACCGGCAGTCCGTTATCATTTATAATATAAAGGAGCAAAAATGACCATAGAAAGAATTACAAGTGAAAATTATCAGGATTTTTGCGATATGCTTTGCTGGCGTGCCAAAGGTAAAGAAGAAAAAGCACCCCTTGAAGCCGTGCCTGATGAACTGAATGACCATAATTTATATGTCTATGCCGCCCGTGAGGAAAATAGATTCGTCGGCTGGATTTCGCTCACCTATCTGCCGAAGGTCAGCAGAGTCAAGAAAGGCTATGTCTATGTGGACGAGCTTTGGGTGGCGGAAAAATACCGTAACCGTGGCATAGCGAAGGCTCTTATGGCAAAAGCCGACGAGATGAAAATCAAACTCGATGCTACAGGAATCCGCCTTTATGTCAATGAAAATAACCCGGTTGCTCATAATCTTTACACAGCCTGTGGATTTTCGGGCGAAGATAAGGCATATTTTATGGAAAAATAATTGTTTCTTGACCAATTCAAATTCAAGCGGTATAATCAATATATAATAACCAAATGAGGTGATATTATGAAAAAACGCATTATGACTTGTCTGCTGATAGCGGCAATGCTTGTTTCATTTGTGCCGACGGCTTATGCTGTAAGCACAGAGGCATATAATGCCGCAGGTGTGCTTAATAATATAGGTCTGTTCAAGGGTACAGGCACAAAGGCCGACGGAAGCACTGAATTTGACCTTGGCCGCGCTCCTGCCCGTGACGAAGCCGTAACAATGCTCGTCCGTCTTCTCGGCAAGGAAACCGAAGCCAAAAACGGCACATGGAATATGCCGTTTACCGATGTTGTCGAATGGGCAAAGCCTTACGTTGGCTATGCCTATGCAAACGGACTTACAAGCGGCACAAGTGCAACGACTTTCGGCGGCAGTCAGACTGTAACAGCCACACAGTATCTCACATTTGTCCTCCGCGCTCTCGGTTATGACAGCAGTGTGGATTTCGCATGGGATAAGGCGTGGGAATTGTCCGATAAAATCGGCATGACCGACGGCGAATATAAGGCAGGAGGCACATTCCTCCGCGGTGATGTTGCCATCGTCAGCCGCAATGCCCTTGATGTAAAGCAGAAGGACAAGAGCGAAACTCTCGCCGAAAAACTTATCAAAGAAAAGGTTTTCACAAAGGAACAGTATAAGAATGCAAATCAAAATGCTGAAGTGAAACCACCTGTCAAGATTGACAGCGCTTTGCTCAATGCCGAAACAAGATTTGGTGTTCGTTCTTTGCATGAATATCTGCTCTCTCTTGGTCCTGATGAAGTAATTTTTGGCGAAAAAGTCGGAAAACCTCTCGATAAATACCGCTATGAAGGCGTTCTTATTGGAGATAAAATAGGCAAGGAAATTATGAGCATTTATAATTTCCCAAGTGTAGCGAAAAACGGAAGATTTGGGTTGCCTCTTGTGCTTGGGGCAGATAAGCCTGTTTCTACAGAAGTAAGCTGTAATGTTCATCCTAATGGAAGTGCAGTTGTAGATATTTTCCAGTATACCGGAGATGGACTGACATATGCAGTTACATATTATATAAGAAACTTTACAAAGGGTGAGGAACGTCCTCCGATTACTCCTGATAAACTTCCAAATGCAAAAACAGCATTCGGCGACACTGCTTTGCATAAGTACATAGTTTCGATGAATCCTGATGCGGTACATCTTAATGGCATATATCCAGATGTTGAGATGGATATATACTGGTTCTTCGATGATTCGGTTGTAGATTCCATTGTAAGTTCTTTATACGATATGTATGATTTTGTTGACGTTTGCGCGCCGATAAATAATCCTGACAGCCTGGATGGTCCTGATGGTATTCTGCGTCCATTTGTTCAGATCAAGTGCTGCAATGAAGGGGATATGATACGCTATTTGCGCATAACAGTTGTGGACGAAAATGGATTTGGCCGCACAACAGATTATATAGTTGAGTTTGTAAAGCCTGAATAGGATAGAATAATATCGGGTATTTGATAAAAATAAAAAACCGAGGATTTTTCCTCGGTTTTTTGTATATTGAATTATTATTTTGTGCCGAAAATTCTGTCGCCGCAGTCGCCGAGACCAGGGCAGATATAGCCCTTTTCGTTGAGGCATCTGTCCAGATTGCCCACGAAAATCTTTACGTCAGGATGAGCCTGGTGGAGCTTTTCGAGACCTTCAGGAGCAGCAACGATGCAGAGGAAGGAGATATCCTTGCCGCCGCGAGCCTTGATAAAGTTGATAGCTTCAACAGCAGAGCCGCCTGTTGCAAGCATAGGGTCAACAACATAGATTGTACGCTGATCGATGGAAGATGGGAGCTTGCAGAAATATTCGTGTGGCTCGAGAGTTTCTTCATCGCGGTAAATACCGATATGACCTACCTTTGCTGCAGGCATAAGTCTGAGCATACCGTTGACCATGCCAAGACCTGCTCTGAGAATAGGAATGATGGCAGATTTCTTGCCTGCAATGAAAGGACACATTGCCTTTTCAAGTGGGGTTTCGATTTCCACATCTTCAAGAGGCAAATCCTTGAGCGCTTCATAGCCGATCATCATGGCGATTTCTTCGATGATTGTGCGGAACTCGTTTGTGCCGGTTGTTTTCTGGCGTACAATGGAAAGCTTATGCTTGATAAGTGGATGATCACAGACAGTGATGTTTTCAATACCGTTATACATGGTCAGAACTCCTTTTTATTATACTGTACTATATAACCCAAATATAACACAATGCCGTATAAAATACAAGTGGAATGTTCAATAGCTTTTTGAAAAAATATAGATTTTGCAAATAATTTATTGAAAAGTGACGAGTAAAGTGATATACTATCACAAGAAAATAAAAGAGAGGTAACTCATTATGTCTAAATCAAAAAACACAGATGCAGTTTATGATGCCAAGTCTTTAGGCACAGCCAAAGTGCTTTTCCTCGGCTTACAGCATTTGTTTGCAATGTTCGGTGCGACAGTGCTTGTTCCTGCCATCACAGGACTTAATGTTTCCACAACATTGCTCTGCGCAGGTCTCGGCACATTGCTCTTCCATATGATTACAGGTAAAAAAGTGCCTGCATTTCTCGGCTCTTCCTTTGCATTCCTCGGCGCATATGGTCTTGTGACAGCGACAGGACAGGAAATCCCATTGACATATTCCTGCTTCGGTGTTGCGGTAGCCGGCCTTATGTATCTTGTTATGATAATGTTCTTCAAGATTTTCGGCACAAAGAAGGTCATGCAGTTCTTCCCGCCAATCGTAACAGGTCCTGTTATCATCGCTATCGGTCTCACATTATCCGGCACAGCTATCCAGAGCTGCTCTGCCAACTGGCTCGTGGCTCTCGTTGCCATCGGTGTTGTTGTAGTATGCAATATCTGGGGTAAGGGTATGATTAAAATCGTGCCTATCCTTCTCGGTGTTGTGGCTTCCTATCTCTTCGCTATGCTGGTCGATCCTGCGGCAAGAGAAAGCGTTATGGCGACAGTCGCTTCCGCTGACTGGGTAGGTCTTCCGATTATCTGGGAAAACACAGCTCTCTCCATCTTCGGTGCAGATTTTGATATGAGTATGCTCATCACAGCCATCATCACAATTGCGCCTATCTCCCTTGCTACTATCGTTGAACACGTGGGCGACGTATGCGCTATTTCTTCCACAGTAGGCAAGAACTTCGTTGAAGATCCGGGCCTCCACCGCACACTTGCAGGTGACGGTCTCGCAACAACACTTTCCTCCATCCTCGGTGGTCCTGCGAACACAACTTACGGTGACAACACAGGTGTTCTCGCACTTTCCAAGGTTTTCGACCCTATGGTAGTTCGTCTTGCGGCAATTTTTGCCATCGTGCTTTCTTTCTGCCCTAAGTTTGCGGCACTTATCGTGGCTATGCCATCTGCCACAATGGGCGGTGTAAGCCTTGTGCTTTACGGTATGATTTCTGCTGTTGGTGTGCGTAATGTGGTTGAAAATCAGGTCGACTTCACAAAGAGCCGCAACGTGCTCATCGCGGCTATGATTCTCGTCCTCGCAATCGGTCTCAAGTACGGCACAGGCGATGTAGGCGGTATCACATTTATGCTCGGCAATGTAAATATTATGCTTTCCGGTCTCGCTGTTGCGGCTATCACAGGTATTGCAATGAATGCAATTCTTCCTGGCAACGACTATGAATTCGGCACAAATGAACAGGATTAAATAAAAATTATAAATAAGGACGGGAGAAATCCCGTCCTTTTTATGTCCGTCATTTCGCACAATGAAAAGCAATTTCTTCGCCTTTGTTTTATTTAAAATATTGCAAAATTTTATATGATGTGATAGAATATATCTATAAAACGATTATGCTTTGAAAGGGGAAAAGATTTTGACAAACAACGTAAAGAAAGAATCCATATGGGATATGCTGATAGGTATTCCGGGCTTCTGGAAGGCGCAGGACAAAAACTGGAAGATAACAGTTATCCGCACATCCATGGAGCGTCTCGGCTATCAGATAATCTATCCGTACCTTTCGCTGTACATCATCGCTCTCGGTGCGACAAAGTCACAGCTCGGTACAATCACATCTCTGGGTATGCTTATGTCCGGTCTTTTAGGACCTTATATCGGTAAGTATATCGATAAGAATGGTGCCAAAAACATCTATATGTTCGGCATTTCAATGCTGCTCCTGTCATATCTCATCTACGCAAATGCTCCGACATGGCATTTCTGCGTGGCGGCTATGATCATTTATTATTTCGGTCAGGGCATCAGCGGTCAGAGCTGTGCCACAATCTGCGGCAACTGCCTCAAGACCTGCGACAGAGCGCGCGGTATGCTGGTCTGCGAATCTCTTGCAGCCGGTTTCCTCGGTATGGTCGGTCCTATGATCGCAGTTTTCCTGCTCAATGACGTGATCGGCGCAAATCCTGAAGCGGCTACAGCTCAGGAGCTTCACTGGCTGTTCTTTGTCTCGGCGGCGTTTACATTCATTTCGCTTCTCGTTGTCGCAAAGCATCTCACAAATGAAAAATGGGCAGCGCCGGACTCCAAAAAGAGCGCATTCCGCGATGGTATTGAAATCATCAAAACCAATATGAACGCCCGCAAGTGGATCCTTATCGGCGCTATCGCAAACCTCCCAACAGCTATGGTTCTTCCATACGTTCAGGTTTTTGCAGGTGAAATCAAGGGCGCAAGTGTTGCAACTCTCGGCTATATGGTAACAGCTTCGGCTCTCACATCTACACTTTTCGGCTATCCTGTCGGCGCATTTGCAGACAGATTCGGCAGAAAAAAGGTGCTTTATGTCACAATTCCGCTGTTCTGGCTGTCCAATATCCTGCTTATAATCGCGCCTAATCCGTTCACACTCATCATCGCAGGTATGCTTCAGGGCTTCTTCCATATCACAGCCCCTCTGGCAGGCGCAATGCAGCGCGAGCTGGTTGAACAGGAGGTTATGGGTGTCTGGATCGGCTTCACAAAGCTGACAAATGCCATTTCCAGCGCAGTTATGGCCATCGTTGCAGGCGTGCTTTACGATAAGGTCGGCCCGATGTGGTGCTTCCTCATCTTCATCGGCCTCGATGCATTTGTCCGTATGCCGCTCCTTGCAAGTATCCCTGAAACACTCGGTAAGAAGCAGTAATCCGTGACTACTGAAGAAGCAGTAATTACATAAGAAAAGCCGTCCTTTCGGGCGGCTTTGATTTTTATTGAATTTTTTTTCAAATTCCTGTCCCATTTTGATGTGCTGAATGGTCTTATATATAAAACACCCTAAAAAGCCTGCCCTGTGAAAGGGGAGGGGGACCATTCGTCAGAATGGTGGAGGGGTTGTGTTGATACCATATTTTCGCAGAAAGGAGCCGCCTATGAAAAAATTATATAATATACTTCTCATTCTCGCCATAATCGGCACTATGTGTATGCGGTTTGCTTACGCACCAGAAAAATCCCCAAACAACCTCTTTGTCGACGATGTAGTAGCGGCTATGCTTGACTGGAAGCCGTGCATTGTGAATAAAGATGGCGAAGTTGTTGCAAGGCTTGACCCGCCTGACCCTGAGGCGCCATATCCGTCATCTATTACAGATTTTAATTCTGACGGAGTCGCCATGTATTCCACAGATTTTTATTGGCTTCCGTCTGAATTTCCTGCCTTCAAATATGGACTCGTAAATACAAAGGGTGAGTTTGTCCTCCAGCCTGATTTTGATTATATATCTGATTTTCAGAATGGTATGGCTGTCGTCAGTAAAAATGAGGAATATGGTATTGTCAACGCAGAGGGTGAATTTGTGATTGAAATACGTTTCGATGGCTTGAAATCCTTCGAAAATGACAAATATGCCCCTGCAAAACAGGGAGAAAAGTGGGGATATATCAATAAAAAGGGTGATTTTGTGATTGCACCGCAATTTGATGATGCAAGATCCTTTGCGGGAAAAGAATATGCCCGTGTTAAGATAGACGGCAGAAGTGAGCTTATAGATCGTAAAGGCAATTTAATAAGCAAAATAACAGGTGAAAGCATACATGGGATTTACGGTGATTTCACTATTGTAAATGATATTGAGGTGAAGAAAAGCGGAAGAAGAATTCCCCATTATTCGCTTCTTAATATAAAAACAGGCGAAACCAGACCACTTCCGTATGAAAATATAGGTGAGTTTGATGAAAACGGACTTGCACCTGTCTATAAGTTTGCCAAGTGGGGATTTATCAACACCAAAGGTGAAGAGGTGATTGAATGTCAGTTCCGTCAGGTGCAGGACTTCGAAAATGGACTTGCTGTTGTAGTTACGATGGATAAAATATGGGGATACATCAATACAAAGGGTGAAATGGTTATGGAGTTTCCTGATTTTCACGGTTTAGGGTATTTCCATAATGGTCTTGCATGGTTCAGGAAGGATGAAAAAATCGGTTATATCAATGAGCAGGGCGAAATTGCGATAGAGCCGAGGTTTGAAATGCTTTATGATACCCGTAGGGACGGCAAAAACTTCTATAATGATGGCTATGCCGTTGTGTGTGTCAAGTCGCAAAAACAAAACGAAACTGATAGATACGGCGTCATCGACAAGCAAGGTAACTTCATCATCGAACCGATTTATGATTGGATAGGATAATACAACAAAAGCTCTCCATATGGGGAGCTTTTCTCTTTCCTCAAATTGACTTTTGATTATCTTTATGCTATAATAATATGGATAATGGATAAACAGACTCATTTAATATAAATTATTCGGAGGAAATATGATAGATCGCAGTAAGATCCGTAATTTTTCTATAATCGCACATATCGACCACGGCAAGAGTACACTTGCTGACCGTCTTATGCAGCTTTGTGACGCTGTATCTGACCGTGAAATGGAAGACCAGCTCCTCGACAATATGGAGCTTGAACGTGAACGCGGCATTACAATCAAGGCTCGCGCTGTCACCCTTGAGTACAAGGCTGACGATGGCGAAATTTACCACCTCAATCTTATCGACACACCGGGCCATGTCGACTTCAACTACGAAGTTTCCCGTTCCCTCGCTGCCTGCGAAGGCGCAATTCTCGTTGTCGATGCCGCACAGGGCATTGAGGCTCAGACACTTGCCAACACATACCTCGCTCTCGAGCATAATCTGGAAGTTCAGCCTGTCGTAAACAAAATCGACCTGCCTTCCGCTGATCCTGCCCGCGCAAAGCACGAAATCGAAGACATCATCGGCATTCCTGCCATGGATGCTCCTGAAGTTTCTGCAAAGATGGGCATCAACATCAGAGAAGTTCTCGAAGCAGTCGTTCACAATATTCCTGCTCCTGATGACGGCCTGCAGGATGGCACAATGCGTGCTCTTATCTTTGACAGCCAGTACGACAGCTACCGCGGTGTTATCGTTTACATCCGCGTCAAGGACGGCACAATCAAGCAGGGCCAGACTATCAAGATGATGGCATCCGGTGCTTCCTTCCAGGTTGTTGAAGTTGGCCGCCTTCGTCCTCTCGGTTTTGAGCCTTGCAGTGAGCTTACAGCAGGCGAAGTAGGATATTTCACAGCTTCCATCAAGAATGTTAAGGACACACGTGTCGGTGATACTGTAACCGATGCTATGGCTCCTGCCGCTGAGCCTCTCACAGGCTATAAGAAGATTCAGCCAATGGTTTATTCTGGCGTATATCCTGCCGACGGCAAGAAGTATCCTGACCTTCGTGATGCTCTCGAAAAGCTCCAGCTCAACGATGCTGCCCTCACTTATGAGCCAGAAAGCTCTGCGGCTCTCGGCTTCGGCTTCCGTTGCGGCTTCCTCGGTCTTCTCCATATGGAAATCATTCAGGAACGCCTCGAAAGAGAATATAATCTTGAACTCATCACAACAGCTCCGTCTGTTATCTATAAGGTAACTATGATGGACGGCAGTGAGCTCACTATCGATAATCCGCTCAACTATCCAAATCCGGGCGAAATCATGGAGGCTCGCGAGCCTATCGTAAAGGCAAATATCATCGTGCCTACAGAATATGTTGGCAATATCATGGATCTTTGTCAGGACCGCCGCGGTATTTTCAAGGATATGACATATCTTGATACAAACCGTGTTGAAGTTCACTATGAACTTCCGCTCAACGAAATCATCTATGACTTCTTTGATGCCCTCAAGTCGAGAACAAGAGGCTATGCTTCCCTCGACTATGAATTCCTTGAATACAGAAAGTCCAACCTTGTAAAGCTTGACATTCTGCTCAATGGCGACGTTGTCGACGCCCTTTCCTTCATTGTTCATACAGAAAAGGCCTATGAAAGAGCAAGACGTATCGCTGAAAAGCTTAAGGACCACATTCCACGTCAGATGTTCGAAGTGCCTATTCAGGCGGCTATCGGCGGCAAGGTTATTGCGCGTGAAACTGTTAAGGCTATGCGTAAGGACGTTCTTGCCAAGTGTTACGGCGGTGACATCACTCGTAAGAAGAAGCTGCTTGAAAAGCAGAAGGAAGGTAAGAAGCGTATGCGTTCTCTCGGTTCTGTTGAAGTGCCACAGGAAGCATTCATGGCTGTTCTCCGCCTTGACGACGATAAATAACACACAAAGGCGGATGTATGTCCGCCTTTTTTAACCTCAAAAGGAGTTTTCCATGCTCGGTATTTATATTCACATCCCATTCTGCAAAAGTAAATGCGGCTACTGTGACTTTTGTTCCACAACCAGATATGACGATAAAATGATGGACGGCTATCTGAAAACTCTCCTTTCGCAGATTAAGGAGTTTTTCGAAGACAGCAATAAAAAGGCGGACACCGTCTATTTCGGCGGCGGCACACCATCGGTTTTCGGCGCAAAACGCATCGGAAAGGTGCTGAAAGAACTGCATAAATATGTGGAAATCGCGCCGAATGCTGAAATTACTGTGGAAGCCAACCCTGAAAGCTGTGACAAGGCCTTCTGCAAGGAGCTGAAGAAATATGGCGTAAACCGCATCTCTCTCGGTGTGCAGACTGCCATCGATTCTGAGCTTTTCACCATCGGCAGAATCCATACATTCAAGCAGGCACAGGAGGCGGTGAAAATCGCTAAGGAATATCTGACCGATAACATAAGCCTCGACCTTATCTACGGCTTGCCCGACCAGACTATGGAAAGCTGGGACGAGAGCCTGCAGAAGATTATCGATCTTGCACCTGCTCACATTTCAGCATACGGACTTCGCCTTGAAGAAGGCTCGCGAATGTACAATATGGACCTGAATCTCCCTGACGACGATATGCAGGCAGATATGTATCTCTATGCCGTCGACAAGCTGAAAAAGGCGGGATATGACCAGTATGAAGTGTCGAACTTTGCGAAAAATGGCAGGATTTCCCGACATAACAGCAAATACTGGGATTTAACTGAGTATCTCGGCCTTGGTGCAGCGGCTCATTCACTCTATGGCGGCAGACGCTTCGGCTTTGAAGGGGATATCGAGGCATACATCCGCGGTGATATCAGGCTGAGTGAAAGCGAAGATATGGCAATCGAAAACAAGTATCGCAAAGGCGAATATATTATGCTTATGCTGCGTACTTCGAGAGGTATAGACGAGGTGGAATTCTATAATATCTTCGGCGAGGACTTTAAGGAATACGGCAAAAAGCTTGAGCCGTTTATCAGAAATGGATATGCCGAATACGACGGAATGACCTATCGCCTCACTCCGACAGGCTTTTTGATTTCAAATACCATAATAAATGAACTTATATAGGTGAAAATATGCGAGTTTTTGAAGAAAATCTTAATGAAAACACCAGAGAAATATGGCTTAACGAGGAAAATGTCCGCCACGTTGTCCGTGTTATGCGCCATGAAGCAGGCGACAAGCTGACAGTCTGCGACGGAAACGGCAAGGATTATATGTGCATCATCCGCGAAACCACAAAGGACAGCGTGCTTTGCGATGTTACAGAAGTTGTGCCTTGCGACAGCGAAATGAAGAGCAAGGTGACCGTTTTTGCAGGTCTCGGCAAGGGTGATAAGCCAGAAATGATTATTCAGAAGTGCGTTGAGCTTGGCGCTCATAACATCGTGTTTTTCACATCGGATAACTGTGTAATCAAGCTTGGCAAGGGCGACAATGAAAAGAAGACAGCCCGTTACAATAAGATTGCCCGTGATGCAGGCAAGCAGTCGGGCAGGGGGGTATTGCCGACGGTTGAGCCTATCGTCACATTCAAGGAAGCGGTCGCTATGGCGAAAAATTATGACCTGCCGCTCTTCCTCTATGAATGTGAGGACAGATTTACACTTAAAAATAATCTTCTGAATGCAGAAAAGCACGATACTATCGCCGTTATCACAGGCCCTGAGGGCGGCTTCTCCCTTAAGGAAGTGGAATTGTGCGAAAATGAGGGTATGGTTTTCACAACCCTCGGCAAACGTATTCTGAGATGCGAAACAGCGCCTATCGCCGCACTCGCTGCAATTTCTGCAATTCTGGAAGAATAATATTGTTTTTGCATTGTTTTAGGTGAAAATATTATAAAACAGAGCTGATTTTTCAGTTCTGTTTTATTTTTATCCGAATCTGATTTGAAAACGAATAAATATCGGATAGAGTAATATTTACAACAATAAATATTATAAAATAGAATAATAAATGGTAAAAATAAGCATTTATTATAGATTTATTGAAAAAAACTATAGACTTTCTCAAAAAATATAGAGAAAACTGTGGACAACCGGATTTTTAAGTGTTATACTGAAATCCCAAGTATAATAAAGAGGAAAATATTATGAACAACAAAATGCAAAAAAACGTTACGACCCTGGAAGCTCTTGCTATCGTGGTCGGTATGATCATCGGCAGCGGTATCTTCCTTAAGCCAAGCATCGTACTTTCAAGTGCAGGCAGCCCTATGATGGCTCTCGTGGCATGGGTAGGCGGCGGTATCATCACTCTCGCTTCAGCCCTCTCTATTGCAGAGCTCGCTTCCGCAATTCCAAAAACAGGTGGTCTTTACACATATCTTGAAGATATTTACAGCCCTCTCTGGGGCTTCCTTCTCGGCTGGGTGCAGACAATAATCTCTTATCCTGCATCTATCGCAGCTCAGACTATCGCATTTGCAACCTATGCCAACGTATTCTTCCCGATGAGCAAGATGGGTCAGACACTCCTTGCAATCGGCGTGCTGGCATTCCTTCTTGTTATGAATGTGCTTTCCACAAAATACGGCGGCATTATCCAGACAGCGGCTACATTCGGCAAGCTCATTCCTGTAGTGGGCATTATCGTATTCGGTATGACATATTCCGGTCCTCTCAACTTTGAGGCTGTCGGCGCTGTCACAGCAACAGGCCTTGGTGCGGCAATTCTCGGCACACTCTGGGCATATGACGGCTGGATAAGCGTTACAAATATGGCTGGTGAGCTTAAAAATCCAAAGAAGCTCCCACAGGTAATTTCTGTCGGCATTATTTTCGTTATTATCGTTTACGCAGTGTTCAATCTTGCAATGTTCAAGGTGCTTCCTGCTGAAACAGTGGCTCAGTCGGCAACACCTGGCGTTGAAGCTGCAAACATTCTCTTTGGCCCTGCAGGCGGTGCATTCATCACAGCAGGCATTATGATTTCCGTTTTCGGCTCGCTCAACGGCTATCTCATGACATCTGCACGTGTTCCGCTCTCCATGGGTGAAAAGCGTATGCTCCCTTGCGCAAAGGTTTTCGGCGCTGTCCATCCTAAGTACGGCACACCTGCAAACTCCCTCATTATGCAGAGCGTTCTTGCTGTGCTTTACATCCTCTCCGGTTCATTCAATACTCTGACAGACATTCTGGTATTCGTAATCTGGATCTTCTTCACAATGGGTGTATTCGGCGTATTTGTAATGCGTAAGAAGCATCCTGAGCTTCAGGGCGAATACAAGGTGCCGCTTTATCCTATCGTGCCGATCGTCGGCGTTGTAGGTTCGGGCTATATCCTCATCAGCACAGTTATGTCTGCTCCTGTAAACAGCATCATCGGTATTGCTATCACAGCAGTCGGCGTACCTGTTTACTACTGGCTCAAGAAGCGTAACCAGGCATAAAAAATAAGCCTGAAAAATATTTTCAAAAAAATGAAAAAAAGTGTTGACAAACCGCGACTGCTGTGTTATTATAATAAGGCAGTCGCGGTTAACACGACAAAATAAATGGCCCGTTGGTCAAGAGGTTAAGACACCGCCCTTTCACGGCAGTAACACGAGTTCGATTCTCGTACGGGTCACCAACGGAACTCATAACTTCGGTTATGAGTTCCACAAAACTTTGAAAAAACTTGAAAAAAGTTCTTGACAAAGTGAAAACCCTGTGATATAATAAGCAAGCAGTCACGAAAGTGATGAAAATATGTATGGCGGCGTAGCTCAGCTGGTTAGAGTATCCGGTTCATACCCGGCAGGTCGTAGGTTCGAATCCAACCGCCGCTACCATATATGGCCCGTTGGTCAAGAGGTTAAGACACCGCCCTTTCACGGCAGTAACACGAGTTCGATTCTCGTACGGGTCACCAAAAGAACGCATGAAAATGCGTTCTTTTTTTGCTTTTCGGGGATTTTATCATTTTTATAATTCTGTGGCGAATTGTTTATTATTCAGCCCCATTTGACAAATCAGCACATTTCCTATATACTATATTCATCAAAAATATCTGAGGAAATAACTATGCTTGAAAATATAAAAATCGCCATTGAAACTGTAAATGAAAATCGCTGGGGAACCAAGTTTGCTCTCTGGGAAAATGTCCGTGAGCACGCAAAGAAAAACTCCCTGCTTTTTATGACAGCAAATAAGCTGCCTGATGCCGATGCGGTTGCCCTTCTCGACTTCACAGTTATGAAAACAGGCGAGGAAGGCTGCCTTATTTCAAATAATGGCATCTATTTCAACCGTCTGCGCGATAAAATTGATCTGAAATCTTTGAAAACAGTTTCTGCAAGTAAGAAAATGCTCACATTTACTTGTGAAAATGGCGAAGCTACGCCTGTTAAGGTGGACAGAATGGCTCAGTATATTGCCGATATGGTAAATGAATTCATCCGCCTTCGCGATGGCGGCGAGCCAAAGCAGAAGAAAAAGGATGAGCCTTCACAGGGCGGTCCTGACGTTGTCATCGTCCAGAAATCCAAAAATAACCCGTTCAGCTTTAAATTATAACCGATAACCGCTCCTTATGGGGCGGTTTTTTGTTTGACACAAGGGTGCTGTGGGTGTATACTTATATCAAACAAACCTTACAGAATAAGGAGATTTATCATGCGTGAAAAGATACTTAAAGCGATAGAATCCACAAAGAAAAGCGGGAATAAGTTTGAGCCCGTTGAAAGCTTTAAGAAAAAGCAGATAGAAAATGCGCAGAAGCGCATTATAAAATCAAGCTTTGTACTGGAAAGCAACATAGTTGCTATGCTGGATACCACCCTTTTTGGCTCGTGTAAAGAGGGATATGTGCTTACAACGGCGGCATTTTATTCTTATAGAACAGACGATGTAATCCGTCTTAATGATATTGCAAAGGCTGAAAACAGCACAAAAACCACTTATGATAGTATTATCACGCTGAAAAGCGGCGAAAAGGTTAAACTGTTTACATCGGTTTACAGAGATTATATCAATGAGATTCTCAATAAGATAGTCGGCGCTGATAAGGAAGAAAAGAAGCCAAAGGAAGAGAATATAGAAAAGCCAAAGAAAACTGTAAAGAAGGCTGAGGCCGAAGCTGAGTCCGTGTCGGATAGAGAACTTGTGAACGAAAAAGCTCGTCTTGAGGCTGAAAAAAAGCGTATAATGGAAGAGCTCGCACGTCTTGAAGCACAGGAAAAGGCAGCAGCCGAGAAAACAGCAGCCGAGAAGGCAGCGGCAGAAAAGGCGGCGGCAGAAAAGGCGGCGGCAGAGAAAGCAGCAGCCGAGAAAGCGGCGGCAGAAAAAGCAGCGGCAGAAAAAGCAGCGGCTGAAAAGGCCGAGCAGGACAGAATACAGGCGGAGCGCATAAACGCTATTGTCGAAGAACTTAAAGAGAAAATAGAAAAAGCCCGCGAAGCCCGTGGTACAGCACAGCCTGTCCATGAAGAAAAGCTTGCTCCAAAAGAAAAGCCGAAGAGTGAGATGTTTACTTTCGATGATGAAGAAAATGATTTATATATTGAAGAACTTGAAAAAGAGAATGCAGAATACATCGAGAGAATCAAGGCTCAGACACAAAAAAGAAAGGAAGAAAAAGCTGAGCAGGACACAATACAGACCCCTGTAAAGAAAAAGCCAGAAAAAACAAAGGAAACCATTAAGCCGGCAAACAAAAAGTCCAGCCTGCCTGAGATTTCGCCTGATGCTGAAAAATACGGCTTCAGATTCGGCTCAAAGGACAACAGCCATGATATATATTGCATAGATATGTGCTTCTCGGACAGAGATAAGGCGACGGAATACATGGAAAACAGATACAATGTTGATTTTTATCGTGGGCAGGCAAAGCTTGGAAATCCGTATGCCATGTATATGATGTGGCAGGATTTTTCCAATCTGGAAGAAAGCTTCGGCTGGCTTGAAAGAGCTGTAAACCTTAAATATCCGCCTGCAATGCGCGCTATGGCAATTTATATGCTGGAAATGGGCAAGGAAGATGATGAATATTTCGGTATGCTCATGGATGCATCTGAAAAGGGCGACGGTCTTGCCACCGAATACCTTTATATAAACGATATAGTGGATGATGATACTATAGAGCAGGACCTTGAGACAGGCATGGAAAATAATGATGCCGTTTCGTGGCGTATTAAGGGCGATAAGATTATCAATGACAAGTATTATTCAGATGAGGAGCATCTTGGCGACGAGGAAAAGAAACATTTCTACACAAGAGCGGCAGAATTGGGCGATGTTGAAAGCGCCCTCTGGCTTGTTGAAAAAGCCCCTGATATTGCAAAATGGCAGGAATGTGCCTGTCAGTATATTATGATTCTTGTCGACAGAAATGAAGCTATTCCGGAAAGATATGCGGAAGAAGTCATTGAAAACTTTGTTCAGGGCGGCGAGATAGAGCAGAATTATGCCGAAGCGCTCCTTTATATGGGTTATTACATTATGGATGCTTCCAAAGAACGAAGCTGTGAAAAGCTTGATTTCTGCGAGAAAAAGTATGGCCATGTCATCATGGAAGTGGCAGGCGACCTGAAAAAAGAATACAGCATTATGAAAAGCTATGCATGGGATCGATTCAGTGACTCGTGCAGTAAATACTGCGGTATCAAAAAGTCCCTTGATGATTATTTGTCTGATGAAGAGTTCGATTACTATGAATATGCCATGAATAAGCTCAGACGATACCATATAGAAGGCAAAAAGTTTGAAGGCGATGAAAATCTGGAAGGTGAATGTTATTGCACAACGGATGAAAATGAACTTGATATTTTAAGAAAGGCAAAGTCTGCAATATCCAGAGACCTGTATCCTGATGCTGAAAAAATGCTTCGTCCGCTTGTAGACAAGAAAAATCCTTATGCATATCTGCTTACAGCGAGAGCGCTGAAGAGAATGGGATATAATATGGAAGTGACATCGCTCCTTCTCGGCGCAATAGATATGGGTTACGTCCCTGCAATGCGTGAATATGCCATTATGCAGATGAAAAATGATATGATGTCTGAGTTTGTGGCTGACGAAATTGATCTCCTCTTTAATGAGGCTATCTTCAATGGCGACGGTAAGGCTCTTTATTATTATCTCAGATTCCGCGAAACAGGCTACGGCAATATTGACGTGAATATGAGTCACCTTTCTGCAATTGCCAAAGTTTTTGAAGAAAAACGCAAGCCATACAGCGATGAGACAATGAGATATCTGGAACTTGAAGAGGCTATGGACTTCCTGAATTATTAAGTCAGATATCAGACTAACCCAAAGGAGAAACAAATGAACTATATATTTAATCTTGGGCCTGTCGATGTGAATGCCTATATGGCGGAAACGACGGCGGCGCTCGAAAAGAGAACAGAGCTTCTCTCACGTGAGAAATATCCGAAAATGTGGGAGAAAACCGACGCAAACAATGATAAAAAAGGTGTGAAAGCCAAAGTGCCGGGCAGACTTATTTCCAAGCCTATGAGCTGGGCGCTCCTTCTTTTAGGTGCGGGACTTTTCATCCCATCTATGCAGGATGTGCTGGGAAGAGTAATTCCGCTGACAGCGGGCGCGGCGGCAATGGTAATAGGTCTTCGAGGAATCAGAGAGGCGGGAGACCGCTTTGACAAGGCGGCTCAAAATCTGCTCAAGGGCAGAGCAAAACTGCCTGAAAACCGTTATACTGTGGTTTTCAGCGATGGCGGTATGGCAATCTGCGATGATGGCAATGAAGAAAACTTCGTGCCGTATGACCAGTTTGAACGCATTGTTGAAACTGAAAATACATTCCTCACATTCTTCGGAAGCCGTGTTATAGTCCTTCCAAAGACAGATATGTCAGAGGGCACAGCCGAAGATTTCGCACGTGATATTTCCGCACTGCTTAAATACGCAAAAATATAGAATAAAAAGGCACTCTGTAAAGAGTGTCTTTTTTATATCCTTATTCAGTTTTATAGCGCTCTCGACATTCCGTAATAACGCTCTGAACGCCAATATTATACAATATTTTCCCTTGAATATCCTCTTTCTATATGTTAAAATTATAATAGAATACTATGGAAAACAGGTGATGAAATGAGCAGTTATGTGGAATTCAAGGATGTATACAAGCGCTATAAGATGGGTGAAGTCGTAATAAAGGCTTCGGATGGCGTTAATTTTCAGATAGAAAAGGGCGAATTTGCCATTATCGTCGGTGCCAGCGGCGCCGGCAAAACCACTGTGCTCAATATTTTAGGCGGTATGGACTCGTGCGATGAAGGCTCTGTCATCGTCGACGGCACAGATATCGCCAAGTTCAATCAGCGACAGCTGACCACATTCCGCCGCCATGACATCGGCTTTGTTTTCCAGTTTTATAACCTGATGCAGAATCTTACAGCCAAGGAAAATGTGGAGCTTGCCACACAGATTTGCGAAAATGCCCTCGATGTGGAAACCGTCTTGAAGCAGGTGGGGCTGGAAGAAAGAATGGGCAACTTCCCGGCTCAGCTTTCGGGCGGCGAGCAGCAGCGTGTTTCAATTGCCCGTGCTCTTGCCAAAAATCCAAAGCTTTTGCTGTGCGATGAGCCTACAGGCGCTCTCGACGATGTGACAGGCAAGCAGGTATTGAAGCTTTTGCAGGACACCTGCCGCAAGGAGGGAATGACTGTCATCGTAATCACCCATAATCAGGCGATAACTCCGATGGCAGACCGTGTTATCCGTATGAGAAACGGCAAGGTGCAGTCTGTGACTATAAATGAAAAGCCAACTCCGGTAGAGGAGATCGAATGGTAATATGAGAAAATATAAGGCTCTTATCACGGACATCTTAAAAGAGATAAGCAAGACGAGAAACCGTTTTCTTTCCATAATGCTTATCGTAATGCTGGGCTCCGGCTTTTTTGCCGGGGTTAAATCGACCTGCCCGGATATGATAGATACGGCTGAAAAATATTTCAATGAACGCAATCTGATGGACTTCAATATCAAGTCGACAATGGGTTTTTCAGATAATGACATAGAAGCTCTGCGCAACGACCCTAATGTGAAAGATCTGTACGCAGGCTATACCGCCGATATGTTTCTTGAACATAACGGTGATATGGGCACAGTTTCCCGCGTTTTTTCCATTGATATTGACAAAACAGAGGATGAAAGTACGATAAACCGTCTGCTTCTCAAGGAGGGCAGAATGCCTCAGACAGACACCGAGTGTGTCATCGACCAGGGCGCCTTCAAAGGCGGCGGAATCGAAGTGGGTGATGTGCTCAGGCTCTATGTCGAGGATGGAAAGGAAGTTTCTGACGTACTTCACAATGACGAATTTACAGTTGTAGGTCTTGTCAATTCGCCTATGTATATCGGCACAGAGCGTGGACGTACCACAATAGGCAATGGCTCGATTATCAATACGATTTATATTTCCGAAGATGTATTTGCCTACGAAGTCATCACCGATGTTTTTATCACATATAACGATATGCGCGGTCTTGACTATAACAGTGATGAATACGAAAACCTGCGTATGGCGAGAGCTGATGAGCTTGAAGTATTTGCTGACGGCAGAGAAAAGACACGCAAGCACGAGATTTATGATGAGGCGCTCAAGGCTATAAATGAAGCTGAGGAAGAGCTGAATGAAGGTATTGCCGAATATGAAGACGGCAAGGCAACCTTTGAAAAAGAAATTGCCAAGGCTGAAAAAGACCTTAAAAATGCCAAGTATCAGATTGAAAACGGCAAAAAAGAGATAGAAGAAAATGCAAAGAAGCTGCACGACGGCTGGATAGAATACTATAAGGGTCTTGGCGCTCTTGAGCAGAGCGAAAAGCAGCTCAACGGCTTCAACGAGATGTTCGATAAGATGTCGGGAGAAATCGGCGAAGCAACAGCGGTAGCCGACGAAATAAAGGCATATGTGGATGAGCTTATGTCCTCGCCATTCCCTGAAGATTCTCCACTTATCCAAGGTCTGTCCAGAATTGTGGAACTTGCAAAGCGCTTTGATATAGCAGGGGTAATCGACCTTTCGGGTATGATAGAACGTCTGCCGTTTGTAAAGAATGTCATCGAAAGAGTTCAGCTTGCCAAAGAGATTTTTGCCATTCTGGAGCAGTATCAGGCGACATATATGGAGAGCATCGACAAGCTTTTTGAACAGAAGGACAATCTTGAAAGCAGTATCGGTCAGCTTTCTGATGCATATATCCAGCTTGAAGATGCAAAAAAACAGCTGGATGACGGCGAACGTGAGCTGGAAAAGGGACGCAAAAAGATAGAACAGGGCGAAAAGGACTACGAAAGCGGTCTTAAGGAATTTGAAGAAAAGAAGGCGGAAGGCGAAAAGGAACTTGCCGATGCCTATAAAAAGATTGAAGAGGGCAAGGCGGAAATCTTAAAGGCCCGCCACGACCTCAATGAAATGGGCGACCCTGAATGGTATATCTTTGACCGTACAGACAATATGGGTTACAGCGATTTTTCCAACGATGCCGAGCGTGTTGACAATATCGCAAAGGTGTTCCCGGTATTCTTCATCATCGTTGCCGCCCTCGTATGTCTTACAACTATGACACGAATGGTTGAAGAACAGCGTGTTCAGATAGGCACGCTCAAATCCCTCGGCTACGGCAAGGGTGCAGCTGTCGCAAAATATCTGGTATATGCTGTTTCTGCCAGCTTTTTAGGCAGTATTATTGGTCTTTGCATAGGCTTTGTTGTCATTCCAGTGGTTGTTTACAATGCATACCGCATCATGTATGTACTGCCGAGCCTTGAAGTGGTATTCCGCTGGGACTATGCCATAGGCTGTACTGCCGTTGCAGTTGCTGTTACAAGCATTGCTGCTCTTTCGGCTTGCGCAGTCGAATTGAAGGAAGTTCCTGCTCAGCTTCTCCGTCCGAAGCCGCCGAAGACAGGCAAACGAGTGCTTCTCGAACGCATCGGCATTATCTGGAATCATCTTTCCTTCCTGCAGAAGGTATCGGCTCGTAATATTTTCCGCTATAAAAAGCGTATCTATATGACAATAATCGGTGTTGCAGGGTGCACAGCCCTTATGTTTGCAGGTTTCGGTCTGCGATATGCAATCTCGTCTATTGTGGATAAGCAGTATGATACCATCTTTGTCTATGACCTTATCGGCATGAACAAGGATAACCTGACACAGCTGGAGCTTGACGAAATCAGAACTCAGTTTGAAAAGGATGAAAATGTCACAAGATTTGCCCTTGTCCGTCAGGAAACATTCAGCTTTGAAAAGGACAGAAATAAGGCGGATGCCGATATTATTGTGCCTGAAACCATGGAGGGCTTTGATACCTTCATCCATTTCCAGGATAGAAAATCAGGTCAGCCGATAGTCTATGAAGAGGGCAAGGCGGTCATCACCGAAAAACTTGCCAAGCTGCTCGATGCCGAAGAGGGCGATACGATAATGCTCATAAATGATGCAGGTGGCGAAGTGGCGATAGAGGTAAGCGGTATAACTGAAAACTATGTTTCGCATTATGTCTATATGTCGGACAGCACCTTTGAAAGCCTGATGAATGAAAAGTTTGCCACAAATGCCTTCCTTATGGAACTGAGCGAAGACTGTGACAAGGATGCCTTCGGCACACGTCTGCTGGAAAACAACAATATTTTAGGCTTCGGCTTTAGCGAGGAAAGCGGCGATAAGTTCCGTGAGCTTGTCGGCAGCCTCAATTATATCGTTATCGTAATTATCGTTGCGGCAGGCGCTCTTGCCTTCGTCGTGCTGTATAACCTTGCCAACATCAATGTTGAAGAAAGAATCCGCGAAATTGCAACCATCAAGGTGCTTGGCTTCTATGATAACGAGGTTTCAAGCTATGTTTCGCGAGAAAGCTTCATATCCTCCTTTATGGGTATGGCGGCAGGCCTCGCTCTCGGTATTCCGTTTTTAAGATTTATCGTGGCAACGGCCGAAGTCGATATGGTTATGTTCAATCCTGCAATAAGATGGGATACTTATCTCTGGGCAGGCGTGCTCACGATGGTATTTACCCTCATCGTAGACAGAGCCATGTATAAACGCCTGAAAAAGGTCGATATGGTGTCATCACTCAAATCGGTAGAATAATAAAACAAAGCCACCCTTTTTTTCCCAAAAAGCCTCCCCTGTGTAAGGGGAGGGGGACCGCTGTCAGCGGTGGAGGGGTTGTCACAATAAAACAAAGCCACCCTGTTGGGTGGCTTTTCTGTTACGATATATTTTTAATCAACCTTCACGATTCTGAGTGTATTTGTTGTGCCTGGGATGCCGATTGGCAAACCTGCTGTCAGCACCACAAGGTCATCCTTCTTTATATAGCCCATATCCTCAGCCTTCATAAGCACAGCGCTCCAAAGCGGCTCGCTTTCAACCTTCATAGCCATCATCATAGGCGTTACACCCCAGGAAAGAGCCAGCTTGTAGTAAACACGTCGGTTGCTTGTGCCGCCGATGATATGTGTCAGCGGGCGGTATGCAGAAACCATCTTTGCAGTATAACCTGATGTTGTGATTGCGATGATTGCAGCGGCATCAAGGTCGTGTGCCGAGCTTACTGTCGCGTGGGAAATAGCAGATGTGATGTCGTTTGTATCGTAAAGCTTGCCGATATGCTTGCTTGTGTAGTCGATATGGCTTTCGGCATTTGTCACTATCTGCACCATAGTTTTAAGAGTTTCAACAGGATATTTGCCGATGCTTGTTTCGCCCGAAAGCATTACAGCCGATGTATGGTCGAATACTGCGTTGGCAACGTCGCTTACTTCTGCTCTTGTAGGACGTGGATTCTTTATCATTGAATCGAGCATCTGTGTGGCAGTTACGCACTTTTTGCCCATTTTAAGGCAGAGCTCAGCTAAGTTTTTCTGTATTTCAGGCAGTTCATAGAATGGCACTTCAACACCGAGGTCGCCTCTTGCCACCATAATGCCGTCGCAGATTTTAAGGATTTCAAGAGCGTTTGAAACACCCTCACGGTTTTCAATTTTTGCTATGATTTCGATATCTTCGCCGCCGTTTTCGTCGAGGAGCTTGCGCATTTCACGGGCATCATCAGCAGTTCTTACAAAGGATGCCGCCACAAAATCAATGCCGTTTTTTATGCCGAAAAGAATGTCCGCTCTGTCTTTTTCATTGATATATGGCATGCTCAGACGTACACCCGGAATGTTTACAGACTTTCTGTCCTTGACTTCGCCGCCGTTGAGCACCTTGCAGACAACATCGGCACCTGCAATCTCAATAACTTCCATACCGATAAGACCGTCATCGATAAGTATTTTTGTGCCGACGGTCATATTCTGAGCGAGCTGAGGGAATGTTACCGAAACTCTTTCGTTATTGCCGATAATATCTTCGCCTGTGAGAGTGAAAATATCGCCTTCATTAAGGGTAATTCTGCCATTTTCGAAGGTCTTTACACGCACTTCAGGTCCTCTTGTGTCGAGAAGAATTGCAACCGGAAGATCGAGCGCTTCACGGCATTCCTTGACAAGAGCAATACGCTGTCCCTGTTCTTCCTGTGTACCGTGGCTGAAGTTGAGACGAGCCACATTCATGCCTTCCTGCATAAGGCCTTTAAGCACATTTTTATCATCGGTTGCAGGGCCGAGTGTGCATATAATTTTAGTCTTTCTTACATTGTTCATTTTCTCAATACCTCCTGTGGGATGAGTTCTTTTCTTATCTTCTTTCTTACAATTAAATTATATCACGCCTAATGTAAAATATTCTGCCATTTTTATGACGCCAATGTAAAATTTATGTAAGGTACAATAAAGATTGACACATTGGATTTATTATGCTAAAATTTTCCCATCAAATCACAGGAGTATTGGTATGAAAAACGCAGCAAACAAGAGAAATAATATTTTTATGCCGCTTTACTTTTTCTTCTATAACGCGGCCTATTGTCTGTCCTTCGGCTTTATCGTTTCCTATCTCAATGCAAAGGGGTATGAATCGGGCTTTGTGGGGCTTGTTATGACATTGTGCGCCCTTTTTAATATGGTTTCACAGCCGATGATGGGCTATATCAGTGAAACTTTCATTCCGACAAAATATCTTATGCTCTTTATCTGTGGTGTATGTATCCCTGTCGGATATCTGATTCCGCAGAATATCGGTGTGCCTTTCCTCGTTGTGGCCACAATAGTGCTTCTTGCTCTCCTTGAATATCCGGGATTTCCGATTTCCGATATGTGGAGCGTCAAGCTGAATGAACATTTCGGAGCTGTCAATTTCGGCTTTGTCCGCTCCTGCGGCTCATTGGGCTATGCCGTTGCAGGTCTTATTTTTGGTGAAGTCCTCGATATCATCGGCATTGAGCATATGTTCACTATTCACGCCATTCTTATGGTCATAACAATCATCTGTGCTCTGCCGATAAACAAAGTGCCGCTCGCCAATAAAAAGGATAAATCCAAGGAAAAATCCAATATTTCTATGGTGGAAGCGCTGAAAATCCTCTCCCGCAACAAGAAATATATGATGTTCATCGTCGGATTTATGTTCATCAATATCGGTATGCGCTTTGTGGCAAGCTTTTATCCTGTGCTCATCGACCTTAAGGGCGGTAACGTAGGACACGTTGGCATCGGTCTTTTCGTTATGGCTTTTTTCGAAATCCCATTCATCTGGGGTTTCAATAAGTATAAAAAGTGGTTCAGAATCGAGCATATAATGCTGTTTGGTCTTTCTATGTTCACAGTGCGCAATCTCAGTATGCTTTATGCCCCTAACGTATTCTGGCTCATAGTTGCGCAGGCGACACAGGGCATTTCCTATGGCGTATATGTGCCGGCTCTCGTCTATTATATGAGCAGTATAACACCGAAGAAAATCACAACGACAGCCATCAGTCTTATCGGCGGCTTAGTCGGCGCTATCGCCGCTGTCATGGGCAATTTCGTGGGCGGACTTGTTATGGAAGCCTTCGGCGCCTATACATCGGTCAAGATATGTGTCGGTCTTTCAGCCCTCGGCGCAGTCATCTATTTTGTGAGCCTGTTTGTCAGAAAGACAGAGTATCCTGAATACGAGGAATAAACAATGAAAATAAAAAGCCACCCAATCGGGTGGCTTTTCTGTTTAGTTAGTCTTCCCCTGCTGGGGAAGGCATCATACTATGCCTTATATTCTTCTGGAATCTGTTCGTTGAAGTATTTATAAATTTCTTCTCTGAATTCAGGCTTTTCGAGGATGTCGATGACTGTCATTGCGATAGCCTTTGCGCCGAGGAGGCAGATAGCGTCTGCGCGTGGCTTGTCTGTCTGTTCTGTGTAAGCTCTGTTATGGCTTGGGATGCCGTCAGCGCAGAGTGGGATATAGTCGTGGATTGCAGGCATCTTGATGGAAACATTGCCGATATCGGAGGAGCCGTACATTCCGCCCGGCTTTGCAACATCCATAGGCATACCGAGTTCTTCGCAGTTAGCCTTGAAAGCAAGACACATTGGAAGGTTTGGATAACGTTCTGCGTACATATCGCCAACAGTTACTTCATACTTGGCGCCTACAAAGTCAGCCGCATTCTGTGCGCACTTCTTGATGCATTCAGCCAGCTTCTTAAGCTCGATGAGAGTTTCAGCACGGAGAGAGAAGTGTGCCTTTGTATAGTCAGGGATAGCGTTGGCTGCCGAGCCACCCTTTTCGATGATGCCGTTTACATTGTTCTGTGGATGGAATGTAGGACGCATCATGTCGATATTGTTGAACAGCTTGATCATAGCGTTGAGAGCGTTGATGCCGTGAGCAGGAGCAGAGGAATGAACTGCCTTGCCGAAGAATTCAACATAAACAGAAGTTGCAGCTCTGCCGCCGCGGTTAACGAGGCCTCTTTCGCCCGAAGATGGATGCATCATAAGAGCGTATTCATATCCGTCAAAGCCGCCGTTATTGAGAATATGGATCTTACCGCCGCCGCCTTCTTCAGCAGGTGTGCCGATGATAGCGATTTCGCCGTCATAGTTGTCCATAATTTCGCTGAGAGCGAGGAAAGCACCTGTGGAGCAGGTTGCGATAACGTTGTGACCGCAAGCGTGGCCGATTTCAGGGAGCGCGTCATATTCAGCAAGAATAGCGATCTTAGGACCGTCGCCCTTGCCCTTCTTTGTAGCCTTGAAGGCTGTTTCTACATTTGCATAAGGATATTCAACTTCGAAGCCGTGATTACGGAGAACTTCAACGATGAATGCAGAGGATTTGTACTCTGTGAAGGAGATTTCAGGGTTAGCGTGGATGTTGTGGGAAAGTGTGATGAGCTCGTCCTTGATAGATTCGACATAAGCTTTAACTTTTTCTTTCATGATAGCCTCCTGTTTGGTTAAATTATTTATAATTCTATACTATCACAAAACTTTTTTAATTGCAATTGCATAAATAAACTTTTTTACGGACATAACAGCATTACCGATATGATATAAGGAGCTAATATGAAAAAAGAAAAAGTTATACTTGGCATAATGACCGTTTTTGCTCTTCTGACTTTGTGCACAATGCCGTCAAGGGGGCTTGAAAGCAAAATCACCCGTCTGCACATTCTTGCCAATTCCGATTCACCTGTCGACCAGTGGCTGAAAATCCGTGTCCGCGATGCAATAATTCAGAGTACCGACATTCTCGAAGGCGGCTACAGTAAGGACAGAATAAATGCCGATTTGCTTGAAAAAATCGAAAATATCGCCCGTTTTACCATAAAAAGAAGCGGATTTGACTATGATGTGACGGCATATTTCACCAATATGTACTTTGACACCCGTGTGTACGATGGCTTTGCCATTCCGGCAGGTTATTATGATGCTGTTCGCGTGGAAATAGGTGAGGGCAAGGGCAAAAACTGGTGGTGCGTACTTTTTCCGCCGCTGTGCGCTCCTCTTGCAGGAAAAACTGTTGAGGAGATTTCGCTTGAGGCAGGGCTGACGAAAAATGACATCGGAATCATAATGAAGGATGGTGATGTCTATGCCCTTCGCTTCAAGGCGGCAGAAATATTGGGAAATTTCAGGCATTTGTTTGACAATTAAAGCCATAAAGGGTATAATTTTATTATAATAAAGTTGTACAGGAGGTTTAATATGATAAATCTCGAAAAAGCTGTCAAAGCCTTTGAGAGCAAGGGTTATCTGGTAAAGGTTTTTGACACAAAGGAAGATGCCGCCGAATATCTCGATATGGCGATAGACGGCAAAATCGTTGGCTTCGGCGATTCGGCGACCTTGCTTGATATGGAATTGTATCGCAAACTGCGTGAGCATAACGTGGTTTTTGACCCATTCCACACAAGCGGCAATAAGGAATTCGTTGAAGTTGCAAAGAAAACGCTGACAACAGATGTTTTCCTCACATCTGTCAATGCTTTTGCCGAAACAGGTGAGCTTGTAAATATCGATGGCACGGGCAATCGCGTAGCCGGCTCGCTTTTCGGGCATAAGAAGGTCTATTTTGTTATGGGCATCAACAAGGGCGAGGAAACTCTTGAAAAGGCCATGTGGAGAGCGCGAAATATCGCTGCGCCGCAGAATGCAAAACGTCTCGGACTTAAAACTCCGTGTGCCGTCAAGGGCGACAAGTGCTACGACTGCAACAGTGATGACTGCATCTGCAATGCCATTATGGTACATCGCCGCAAAATGCGCAACACCGACGAAATGGAAATCGTAATTATAAAAGAAAATTTAGGAATGTAAACCACCTCTTAAAGCCTTCCCCTTGAGGGGAAGGGGGACCGCTTTAGCGGTGGATGAGGTGTTAAAACTAGTAAAAATGGGGTTTATATGAATAATACATACCGTTTTGCACAGCGCGGTGACGAGGGTATCATCCTCGATTTCATCCGCCGTCTGGCTGAATATGAAAAAATGTCAGATGAAGTGGTGGCGACAGAAGAATTGCTCACCGAATGGATTTTTGACAAGAACAAGGCAGAAGTCATTTTCGCATTGAATGAAGAAGGAAAAGAAGTGGGATTTGCCCTGTTTTTCCATAATTTCTCCACATTTTTAGGCAGAGCAGGGCTCTATCTTGAAGACCTGTTCGTCCTGCCTGAGTGCCGTGGAAAAGGATACGGCAAGGGTTTGCTGAAACAGCTTGCAAAAATCGCCGTCGAACGAGGCTGCGGCAGACTCGACTGGTGGTGTCTTGACTGGAATCAGCCGAGCATCGACTTTTATAAATCTCTCGGCGCCGTTCCGATGGATGAATGGACAACCTTCCGCATAACAGGCGATACACTTACAAAAATGGCAGAAGAATAACAACAATGAAAAGCCTTCCCCTTGAGGGGAAGGGGGACCGCTTCAGCGGTGGATGAGGTGGCATAAGGCTCGGTACATCTCCCTCGTCCTGAATAAATAATAAAAACACATAAAAGGGGATATAAAACACATGATACAGGATATTTCATTCGGCAAGCTTGACAATCAGTTCAAGAATATCGAAATCACAGACAATGATGTAGTGGTCTGCTTCCGCGGCAGAAGCGTGCTCGTCAATAAGAATGCAGAGCATATTGCCTGCATGCCAAGATGGGCTCAGGTAAAGGAATGGAGCCGCGATTGGGGACATTGGATTGATGCTCCTGTTATTTACGGCTTCAGCCTTCAGGACGTAAACTACTTTATCTGGATGGGCTATGCCGAAGAAACAGCCGACGATACATATAATTTTGAAACTGTCACAGACATCCGCAATATGCTCCATAAGGACATCTATTTCGGCATTATGACAGCATGGCACATCTATTCCTGGTACAGAGCAAACCAGTACTGCGGTATCTGCGGCGAAAAGACACGCCACGATGAAAAGGAACGTATGATGCGCTGTGATAAGTGTAATAACCTCATTTTCCCACGCATTGCTCCTGCCGTTATCATCGGCCTCACAGACGGTGATAAGCTTATGATGAGCCGCTATGCCAACGCAACAACAAAGCGTTACGGTCTGCTTGCCGGTTTCATCGAAATCGGCGAAACTGCTGAAGAAGCTGTTGCCCGTGAAGTTATGGAAGAAGTCGGTCTTAAGGTCAAGAATGTCAGATACTATGGCAGCCAGCCTTGGGGCATCGCAGGCAACCTCTCCCTCGGTTATTACTGCGACCTTGACGGCGACGGCACAGTAACTCTTGACACAAATGAACTTTCCTGCGCTGAATGGCACGACAGAAGCGAAGTGCCTCACGAGGACGACGGCATCAGCCTCACACGCGAAATGATGGTCACATTCGCCCACGGCAAAGAACCAAAATAAGTAATTATAGCCTTCTCCAGCAGGAGAAGGGGGAC
>JAZUBN010000128.1:0-17831 GCA_045638565.1 Oscillospiraceae bacterium
GACGTGGTCCCCCTTCTCCTGCTGGAGAAGGCTATGTTAATTAGTGTGCCTTGCCGATGATGTCGGAAAGCTTTTCGATGCGGTATTTTTCCATAACCTTTGGAAGGTCATTGATAATATCGCGGCAAGCGTATGGATTTACGAGATTCTGTGCGCCCACCTGTACAGCGGAAGCGCCGGCCATCATAAACTCGATTACGTCTTCGGCAGTTGCGATACCGCCGATGCCGATGATTGGAATCTTTACTGCTTCATAAACCTGATATACCATTCTCACAGCAACAGGCTTGATAGCAGGACCGGAGAAACCAGCCATCTTTGTACTTACGATAGGCTTGCCTGTCTTGAGGTCGATTCTCATACCAAGCATTGTATTGATGAGGGAGATACCGTCTGCGCCGGCTTCTTCGCAAGCCTTTGCGATGGAAACGATATCAGTTACGTTAGGGGAAAGCTTCATGAATACAGGCTTCTTTACTGCCTTCTTGACTTCGCGGCAGACGAGAGCTGCATTTTCAGCAGATGTACCGAAAGCCATACCGCCTGCCTTTACGTTAGGGCAGGAGATGTTGATTTCCAGAATGCCCACCTGGTCTTCCTTGTCAAACATAGATGCTGTGTGCACATATTCTTCAACCGAGAAGCCGGAGATGTTTGCGATGACCTTGTCGTTATAAAGTGGCTTGAGCTTTGGCAATTCGTTTGCGATAACTGCATCGATACCAGGATTCTGAAGACCGATGGCATTGATGATGCCGCGTTCTGTTTCAGCGATTCTTGGCAGCGGATTGCCGTAACGAGGGTCCTTTGTTGTGCCCTTGAGGCTCATTGAGCCGAGGATGTTGAGGTCATAGAAGCGAGCGAATTCATAGCCGAAGCCGAATGTGCCGCTGGCAGGGATGACAGGGTTTTTAAGTGTGAGATCACCCAGTTTAACTTCAAGCTTATTCATCAAATGTTACCTCCTCTGTCAGCATTACAGGACCTTCAACGCAGATGCGCTTATAGCCTGTGAGAGTCTTGCAGGAACAGCCCATACAGCCGCCGAAGCCGCAGCCCATGCGTGCTTCAAAGGAGAGCTGACCAGGGATGCCTGTCTTGTGGAGAGCCTTGAGCATTGGCTCAGGACCGCAGGCATAGAGATATTCGATATTCTTGCCTTCCATAGCAGTAGTTACAAAGCCCTTGATGCCGTAAGAGCCATCGTTTGTTGTAACGAGAACTTCGTCGCAGACAGCCTTGAATTCTTCTTCGCAGAAGACCTGTTCCTTATAGCCGAAGCCGAGAACAGCTGTAACGTGCTTGCCTTCTGCCTTGAGCTTCTTTGCGAGAGCATAGAGAGGAGGAACGCCTACACCGCCGCCGACAACAGCGACGTGCTGAGCTTCCTTGACAGTATAGCCGTTGCCGAGACCCATGAGGATGTCGAGCTTCTGACCTTCTGTCATCTTGCTCATCTGTTCTGTGCCCTTGCCCACTACCTTATAGATGATAGTGAAGGATTCTTCATTCCAGTCGTGGATGGAGATAGGGCGACGGAGGTAAAGACCGTCAAGCTGGAGGTTTACAAACTGACCAGGAGCTGTGATAAGGCTTGTATCGCCGAGAAGCACCATCTTGAATGTATCTTCAGCGATCTTTTCGTTGGATTTTATTGTGTAAATCTGAATATGATCCATTTTAGTATGTTTCCCTTTCGTAATAATAGGGTTTGTTGGCGCAAGCGCCAGCGATATGTGTAAAACACGCGATATATAAATGCGATATATCCGTAAGCGGATGCGATATATTTGCTGTGCAAATGATGTCGTATCTGCGATGCTACTAAATAGGTTTCGGGATGTCGGCACGCGCCATCCCCTACATTATGTATTGTAGGGTACGGCATTTATGACGTACCGCCTATAAATATGCTCATGCGGGCGGAGGTCGTCCGCCCGCTGTTTAATTTAATAATTATGCATCAATTGTGCTGATACCGATTGTGATTTCTTCGAGAACATCGAGGAGAACTGTTACAGTATCAAGGCTTGTGAACATTGTTACATTGTGTTCAACAGCATATCTTCTCATGAGGAAGCCATCTGTGGAAACCTGATCTTCTTCACCAAGAGTATTGATGATGTAGGAGATGTGGCCCTGCTTGATGGATTCGAGAACTTCGTCAGAGCCCTGGCTGATCTTCTTCTTTACGCGAGTCTTGATGCCGTGTTCCTTGAGGAACTTAGCTGTGCCGCTTGTAGCTTCGATGTTGAAGCCGAGGTTATAGAATCTCTTGATAAGTGGGAGAGCAGCTTCCTTATCAGGGTCAGCAATTGTTGCAAAGAGTGTGCCGTAGTTTTCAACTCTGAGGCCAGATGCCTTAAGAGCCTTGTAAAGAGCACGGTTGAGGGAATCATCGTAGCCGATTGCTTCACCTGTAGACTTCATTTCTGGAGAAAGTGCTGTATCGAGACCGCGGATCTTAGCGAAGGAGAAGACAGGAGCCTTGACATACCATCTCTTCTTTTCTACGCCGAGACCTGTTTCATAACCGAGTTCCTTAAGGCTCTTGCCGAGGGAAACCTTAGCTGCGATGTTAGCGATTGGGTAGCCTGTGGACTTAGAGAGGAATGGAACTGTTCTGGAAGAACGTGGGTTTACTTCGATAACGTATACGTCTTCGTGTTCGTCAACGATGAACTGAATGTTGAATGGACCTACGATGCCGATAGCCTTACCGAGCTTGATTGTATAGTCAACGATTGTGTCCTTAACCTTCTGGGATACCGAGAATGTTGGGTATACAGAGATGGAGTCACCGGAGTGAACGCCTGTACGTTCAACGTGTTCCATGATACCTGGGATAAATACGTCTGTGCCGTCGCATACTGCGTCAACTTCAAGTTCCTTACCGCTGATATACTTGTCAACGAGAACAGGATGCTTTGCATTGATGGAAACGGCTGTTGTAAGGTAACGCTTGAGCTCTTCGTCGGAGTTAACAATCTGCATTGCACGGCCGCCGAGAACGAAGGATGGACGAACGAGAACAGGGTACTTGATAGCGTTTGCAGTAGCAAGACCTGCTTCGATAGTTGTAACTGCCTTACCGACAGGCTGTGGAATCTTGAGGTCTTCCATAAGCTTTTCGAAGAGGTTTCTGTCTTCTGCTCTTGCGATTGCCTTTTCGTCTGTGCCGAGGATGTTAACGCCGAGACGCTTGAGGTCTTCGGAGATATTGAGAGCTGTCTGACCGCCGAGAGTTACGATAACGCCCATTGGCTTTTCATGGTCGATAACAGCCATAACATCTTCCTGTGTGAGAGGCTCGAAGTAGAGCTTGTCGGAAGTTGTATAGTCTGTGGAAACTGTTTCAGGGTTGCAGTTGATGATGATAGCTTCATAGCCTGCTTCTCTGATAGCCCAGATAGCGTGAACTGCGCCGTAGTCGAATTCAACGCCCTGACCGATTCTGATAGGACCGGAGCCGAGAACGATAACCTTTTCTCTGTCGGATACGATGCTTTCGTTCTGTACGCCGAATGTGGAATAGAAGTAAGGGATGTCAGACTTGATGGAGCCTGCGCAAGTATCGATTACCTTATAAACAGGAACGATGCCGTTTTCCTTACGTGTGAAGTAGATTTCGTCAGGGGACTTGTCCCAGAGCTTTGCGATGAATTCGTCAGCGAAGCCCATTGCCTTTGCTGCGAGGAGAACCTTTGCGCAGCCGACATTTTCCTTGAGAGCCTTTTCCATATTTACGATGTTGAGGAACTTATCAAGGAAGAACTTGTCGATCTTTGTGTGTTCGTAAATTGTATTTACAGATGTGCCGCGTCTGAGAAGCTCAGCGATAGCATAGATTCTTTCGTCTGTTGGATTGTCGATAGCTTCGATGAGCTCTTCCTGAGTAGCGCCGTCAAACTTCTTGTGCCAGATATGGCAAACGCCTGTTTCGAGGGAGCGCATGGACTTAAGGAGAGATTCTTCAAAGCTTCTGCCGATAGCCATAACTTCGCCTGTTGCCTTCATCTGTGTGTTGAGAAGCTTGGAAGCAGAGTCAAACTTATCGAATGGGAAACGTGCAACCTTAGTTACGATATAGTCGAGAGATGGCTCAAGACAAGCTGGTGCGTGAGCGAGCTGGATTTCGTCAAGTGTAAGGCCGACTGCGATGAGAGCGGAAACCTTAGCGATTGGGAAGCCGGAAGCCTTGGACGCAAGAGCGGAGGAACGGGAAACACGTGGGTTAACTTCGATTACATAATACTGGAAGGAGTATGGGTCGAGAGCGAACTGAACGTTGCAGCCGCCTTCGATGCCGAGAGCTCTGATAATCTTGAGAGCTGCAGCACGGAGCATACCGACTTCCTTGTTTGTGAGGGACTGGGAAGGAGCGACAACCATGGAGTCACCTGTGTGAACGCCGACAGGGTCAACGTTTTCCATGCAGCAGATAGCGATAGCTGTATCGTTCTTGTCGCGCATTACTTCAAATTCGATTTCCTTGTAGCCGCGGATGGACTTTTCAACGAGAACCTGACCTACTGGGGAAAGCTTGAGAGCGTTGTCAGCAAGCTCGATGAGTTCTTCATCGTTGTCAGCAAAGCCGCCGCCTGTGCCGCCGAGAGTAAATGCAGGGCGGAGAACAACAGGATAGCCGATGTCGTTGGAGATCTTCTTTGCTTCTTCAACAGTTGTAGCGATTTCAGACTGTGTAACAGGTTCGCCGATTCTGAGACAGAGATTCTTAAAGAGTTCACGGTCTTCAGCTTCTTCGATGGAATGGAAGGATGTGCCGAGGATTTCAACACCGCATTCCTTGAGGATGCCCTTCTTTGCAAGCTGCATAGCAAGGTTAAGACCTGTCTGACCGCCGAGGGATGGAACGAGAGCGTCAGGACGTTCTGTTCTGATGATTTTAGCCACGAATTCAAGTGTGAGTGGCTCCATATATACCTTATCAGCGATATTTGTATCTGTCATGATAGTCGCAGGGTTGGAGTTGATGAGGATAACCTCATAGCCCTGCTCCTTGAGAGCAAGACAAGCCTGTGTACCGCTGTAGTCGAATTCAGCTGCCTGTCCGATAACGATAGGACCGGAGCCGATAACAAGGATTTTCTTAATATCTTCTCTTCTTGGCATTGTTACTTATCTCCTCTCATTTTGAACTGCTTCATCATTTCTGTGAATTCCTTGTAGAGATATTCTGTATCCTGGGAGCCTGGGCCGCCTTCAGGATTGAACTGAGCTGTCATAACGAAGTCATTTTCATTCTTTACGCCTGCAACAGACTTATCGAGAACATTTTCGAATGTAACAGCAAGACCTGTGTTTTCAAGGCTCTTGCCGCATACTGCGTAAGCGTAATTCTGGGAAACAAGCTCAACCTTGCCTGTTACAAGGTTTCTCACAGCGCCGCCGCCTCTGTATGCCTTAGGAAGCTTGTAAATCTTTGCGCCCTTGGAAAGGCAGATGATCTGATGGCCGAGAGCAACGCCGAAGATTGGCATCTTGCCCCAGAGAGCCTTTACGATTTCGATAACGTTTTCGTTCTTTGCAGGGCAGCCAGGACCGCCGCCTACAAAGAGACCGTCAGCTTCGAGATGAGCGATTTCTTCGAGAGTTACTGTAGGAGGAACGATAGTCACATTGCAGCCTACATTATTGAAAGCGCGGATCATGCTGTTCTTGATGCCGCAGTCGATAGCCACTACATTATAGGAGTAGTTTGGTGTTCTCTTGTGCCACATCTTCTTGCATGCAACAGCAGCAACAGGATTTTCGCAAGGAACGTAAGCTGCGATCTTTGCGAGAGCTTCTTCCTTTGTTGTTTCAACGTCTGTGATGATGACCTTCATTTCGCCTTCGTCACGGAGCATAAGAGTGATAGCTCTTGTGTCAAGACCTGTGATGCCAGGGAGACCGTATTCGCTCATAACGTCGGAAAGTGTTCTTGTATAGCGGTAGTTGGATGGCTTGTCGTTGTAGTCGCCAACGATGAGACCGCCCATGTTAGGTGTCTTGGATTCGAAATCCTCGTCTGTGATGCCATAGGAGCCGATGATAGGATATGTGAGCACTACCATCTGTCCGAAATATGCAGGATCGCTGATAAGCTCCTGATAACCAACCATATTTGTGTTGAAAACTGCCTGGGAAACCATTTCGACGTCTGCGCCGAAACCGTGGCCGATAAATTCTCTGCCGTTTTCAAACACGATTTTCTTCATCTTATTCATATTTGTAAACCTCCTTGCCTGCAACTATAGTATTTGTGACTCTGCCATATACTTCCATGCCGTCAAACGGTGTGCATTTGCCCATGGAAACAAAGTCAGCAGTGTCGATGTTATATTTTTCTTCTGTATCCAAGATAACGATGTCAGCCTTTGCGCCTTCCTTGATGTCATATTCAAGGCCGAGGATTTTGCCCGCCTTTGTCATAAGCTCAAGAAGCTTTTCAAGGGAGATACCGTGTTCTTTACAAAGTTTTGTGTAAGATACTGCAAAAGCAGTTTCAGAGCCTACAATGCCCATTGCAGAGCCTGCAAGACCCTTGGATTTATCTTCAACAGAGTGCGGAGCGTGGTCTGTTGCGATGCAGTCGATAGTGCCGTCCTTGATGCCTTCGATGATGGCATCGCGGTCACTTGCATCACGGAGCGGAGGATTCATCTTGAATCGGCCGTGGTCCTCTGTGATGTCCATATCGCAGAGAGCGATGTGGTGAGGTGTAACTTCGCAGGTTACGAAAGAGCCCTTTGCCTTGGCCTTGCGTACAGCCTCGATGCTTTCCTTTGCGGAAATGTGGCATACGTGGTATCTTGCGCCGTACTTTTCAGCAAGAGCGATATCGCGTACCACCTGACCGTATTCACATTCACTTACGATACCCTTGTGGCCGTTAGCCTGAGAATACTTGCCCTCGTGGATGTAGCCGCCGTTAAGAAGAGCTTCATCTTCGCAGTGAGCCGAAACGAGAACGTCGATTTCGGCAGCTGTCATCATGACCTTGTCCATCATTTCCTTTGTCTGGATGCCCTTGCCGTCGTCAGAGAAGCCGACAACGTATGGAGCGATATCGATCATGTTTACGATTTCCTTGCCCTTTTCGCCCATTGTGATGGCTGCAAACGGAAATACGTTGATGCAGGAATCCTTTTCGATGAGATCGAGCTGATACTGAACATTTGCCACAGTATCAGGGACAGGATTGAGGTTTGGCATAGGGCAGACAGTTGTGAAGCCACCCTTTGCAGCAGCGGCTGTGCCTGTCTTTATCGTTTCCTTGTGTTCAAAGCCAGGCTCACGGAGATGCACGTGCATATCGATGAAGCCGTGGGAAACGATCTTGCCGGAAGCGTCGATAACTTCGCCTTTTTCCTCAAGACCCGGAGCAATTTTAGTGATTTTGTCGTTTTCGATATATATATCGGCATTCACAAGGCTGCCGCCCATGAACACCTTACCGTTTTTGATAGTTAACATATTAGTCCTCCACAGCTCTCTTGAGAACTGCCATTCTTACGAATACGCCGTTGGACATCTGCTTGAAGATGCGAGCCTTTTCACATTCAACAACATCGTCAGCGATTTCAACGCCTCTGTTGAATGGAGCTGGGTGCATGATGATGGCATTTTCCTTCATCTTTGCTACGTTTTCAGCTGTAAGACCGTAGTGCTTGTGATATTCTTCCTTGTTGAACTTTACTGTGCCGTCGTGACGTTCGTGCTGAACACGGAGCATCATAACGATGTCGGAAGTTGCAAGAGCTGTTTCGAATGGTTCGAAATTCATGCCTTCTTCCATGAACATATCAGGACCGGATGTAACAACTTCCATGCCGAGACGCTTCATGACTTCGAAGTTTGTATGAGCTACTCTGGAATGAGCGATGTCACCGCAGATGCAGCACTTGAGGCCTTCAAACTTACCGAATTCCTGACGGATTGTGAGAAGGTCGAGAAGAGACTGAGTAGGGTGGTTGCCTGTGCCGTCGCCGGCGTTGAGAATAGCGCCGTTTACATGGCCGACAAGCTGCTTGTAGTATTCAACTTCAGGACTTCTGATAACGAGGAAGTCACAGCCGACAGCATCAAAGAACTTTACTGTATCGTAGAAGGATTCATTCTTGTTGATGGAAGAAGTTGCCGCATTAAAAGAAAGAACTCGCACATTCAGCTTTTCCTGGGCAACATTAAAGCTGTACTGAGTACGAGTTGATGATTCCAAAAACAAATTTACAGCAATGCGACCGCTGAGATCACACTCCAAAGTGCCATCACAAAAGCCCTGTGCATCGTCAAGAATAGCGTTGATTTCTTCAACAGAAAGGTCAGCAAGAGTAAGCAGATGTTTCATATATCCTCCTAAAATTATCGTTAATAAACTATTTTATAATTATCTGACTTATTATATCATAAAGTCAGTATAAAATCAAGAAAAGATGAAAATAAATTATAATTTTTCGTCAGAAAATTGTGGAAAGGGCGTTTTGTCTGTATTTTGCCCGAAAATCAGGGGATAAATCGGGCAGTTTTCATCAAACACTATTGCCACCCATACATTATAACATATATAAAGGGAAATTTCTCTATAAATTTTCATTTTTGTTATTTCCGACGGAAAAATTTGTCAAAAATGCATATATAAAATATGTATATATAAACCATATGGGAGACAAGAGATTTTGTAGGGGCGAGCATTGCTCGTCCGATTGTAGGGAACGGCGCCCACGACGTTCCGCCTGGATAAATGAAAAGTGAAAAGTGAAAAGTGAAAAATTACGGTGTGACGGAGTCACATTTGATAGGGGACAACCCCTCAGTCACTGCGTGACACCTCCACTTGCACAGGGGAGGCAAGAGACTTTGTAGGGGAGCTGCTTGCCGCTCCCACAAGTTACACAAATTCATCGTCATCTTTTTATATATCCTGTATATTGCATTTATATTGGTTATATGTTATAATATTAACAATATAAACCAAGGAGGGATAATATGAAGCAATTACGCAAGAATATAGCACTGTATATCGGCTTTCTGGCAGTGGTGACACTGGGGCTTTATTTTCTGCTCAACTGGCGCGATGATGCACCGAGAGTGAACATTATCGGTATTTGCCTTATTATCGGTGGTATTGCCCTTATTTTCTTCCTCGGCAGACGAAAATCGAAGGGTATCAGTATGATAAACCCTCTCAATTCGGGTGGCAGAGGACAGCTTATTATCAACAATATGCAGCTCAACGCCTATACAAACGACATCAAGAAAGCAAATGAGGTTTTCGGCGCTGTCGAAACCGAGAGAGAGCTTGCCGAAGGCTATGAAAAGCTCGACCACATGCTGCCGTACATCATCGGCGGAATAGCCATAATCGTAGGACTTATTATGTACGAATGGAAATAGAAAAAGCTCCCCAACGGGAGCTTTTTTTAATGAATGGTGAAAAATGAAAAATGAAAAATTACGGTGTGACGGAGTCACATTTGATAGGGAGGGATGTCGACGAGCGCCATCCCCTACATTGGATTGTACGTTTGTAGGGGACGGCATTTATGACGTCCCGAAAACAAAAAAGGCCCCCGTATGGGAGCCTTTTTATATAAAATCCAATTAAATAAATGAAATATAGCCGTCCTTGACGCCCTTGAATTCGCCGCCGTACATTGTATCATAGAATACCGACATATCCTTTTCAAGCACGAGAATACGTCTGCCGTTTGGCACTTCAGGAAGCTCCTTGAGCTCGCCTTCGATCTTGTAAACCTTATTTTCATAAGGATCCTGATGGAAGCCCTGACCTGCATAAACAGGAAGAGAAGCTGTATCACGGTATGTGTAGGAGGATGTATGGCAGTATTCAACGCCGTCCTTTTCTTCAAATACCAGAGTTACAAGGTCACGGCTGCCGTTTGCAGGAGTATTGATAAAGCCTGTAGCCTGATTTTCATCGATTTCGTGAACAGAAGCTTCGAAGCCGCCATAGATGTCAGCATCTTTTCTGCCCGAGAAGGAAGCCACGAGATGACCTTCAACGCCGTCGAGCTTGTTGAGGATGAAGCCTGTCATCAGTTCGTAGATGATAAGGTCGTAAGGTGTTGTGGAAACGCAGACATAATTCTTGCCAAGACGTTCATTCCACTTTGCAGAAACAGGCTTTACAGCGAGAGCCTTCTGCATCTGTGGGAAAATCTTGCCGCGGAGATTTGTGATAAGATATGTATTGCCGTTGTGTTCTTCAAAGAAGAATGTCTGGTCGTTTTCGCCGATGAACTTTTCGCCGTCATACTTGAGACGCTGAGCCATAGGACGCTTTTCTGTATTTCTTGTGGAAATACGGGAAATGTGCATATATGGGCCGTAGAATTCGATATCGAGAATGGAGGAAGGCATAAGATACTTGCCTGCATATTTTTCTACCATTTCGCAAGGAACCTTCTTGAAGTTCTTCCAGATGTTGATGCCGTATTCTTCCATCATGAGAATACCGAAAAGACGGAGGATTGTTTCAGGAACATCCAGCTTACAGTCGTGAGTTTCGCTGAGAGCGAGAACTGCATCGTACTTAGGGATTACGATGAACTGTGTTGTGAACTGGAAAGAGTTGCCGCCCTTCTGGAGAACGCCTTCGCCCAGATCATAGTCGATGTCGAAGAAGTTTACGCTGTCCCAGCCGAGACCGAAGCCTGTACTCTTGTTGTCATTTGCAAGGAAGCTTGCGCCGTGTGGCTTTGCCATTTCGTCGATGGAAGACTGAGCAAAAACGCCTTCCGGATGAAGCACCATGTTACCCATCTTGCAGAGGTCGATCATGCTTGTTGTAAAGCCGCCGCCGCCCTGAATGTAGAGCAATTCCTTTGGCTTGCCCTTTTCGCGTGTGAGAGTGTGTTCGCCTGTGAGAAGCTCGGAAGTCTGAGTAGTTTTTGCGCCGATAGGAGCTGTGATGAACTTTTCGCAGAACTTTGCAAAACGCATACCTGTAACTTCAGCGATTACCATTTCAGCCATTGTGAAGCCGTCGTTGCAGTATACAGCATATTCGCCCGGCTCAGCCTTGAGGTAGCTGTTTGCCATATATTCGTAAACAACGTCATAGTAGTTGTCTGCAGTAACATCTGTTACAGAGAAGCCCTTCCACTGTGTGCCAGGGAGACCGGATGTATGGGAAAGACACTGACGTGTTGTGATCTTCTTATAGCGCTCGTCGAGCATCTTGAAGCGAGGGAGATATTCGCAGATTGGCTTGTCGAGGTCGAGAAGACCGAGCTCAACGCACTTCATAGCAGCGAGAGAGCAGTAAACCTTGGAAACCGAGCAAATGTTGTATGTGTCATTTACTGTGGAAGGAGTGTTGTCCTTGTCGCCGTTTGTGCCGAGAGCGTCAGCTGCAATAAGCTTGCCGCCTACCATGAATGCGTAGGAAACGGAAGTGTAGTTCTTTGCAAGACCAAGCTCAAGAACGTGAGAAAGCTTTTTTGTAAGTTCATTCATAATGGTATTCTCCTTTATGTTTTTCTTTAGTTTAATAGTATCACAAAATAAAAAGGAATACAATAGATAAATTATGTAGGGGACGGTGCTTGTCAACGTCCCGAAAAACGTAGGGGAGCTGCTTGCCGCTCCCGAATAAAATGCAGGCACAAACATTGCCCGTCCGCGGCACTTCAAAAAATATTTCCATATTTTACTAAAAATGTATAATTTACCTATTGACATATCATATACTATTATGGTATACTTTAACCAAGATGAAAGATTATTGACCTCAAGGGTAGACTTACTCTCATAGCAGGTATCGTCCTCGGTTCCTGCGGCGCATTTAATAAAGCAAAATCTCTTCATTACCTTTTTTAATAAAATAGTAAAACGAAAAATATGTTAATAAGCTTCTTTCAAAGGTGACTCCTTTTTGGGTATACACCGCTTAAGTCAGGGTATGACAGACGGCGAAAAGCAGGTGTGAGCGTGCTTTGATTTAAGCGGTGTATATCCGACTTAACATAATTTTTCCTTTTTCAGCCCTCGGCAGACGTACCCTTCTGCCGGGGGCTGAGCCCTTTTATGGGGATAAATATGCAGAAGAGCATTGTTCGTCCAATTGTAGGGAACGGCCTCCTCGACGGTCCGCATGGATAAATGAATAGTGAAAAATGAATAGTGAATAGTTGCGGTGTGACGAGTCACATTTAATAAGTTTCGCTCCCTCCACCGCAAGCGGTCCCCCTCCCTCTACGAGAGGGAGGCTGTGGGTGCGTAGGGTACGGCCCCCATCGGAACAACTCATTCATACTCAATAACACACATCTTCATCCGCCGACAGAACATAATAAAAAATTCACTGTTTATATTTCTTTTACAAAATCGTTATTATGCATAAATTGTTAAACTTTATCTATGGAAAATAGACAGATTGTAAAATACTGTATATACTGTTTATGCGGTTTATGCACATCATATAGGCAGTCATTATACAACTTATGCATAGGAATGTAAAATTCGTGTAAAATTTTAAGTTGATGTTAAATTATGCTTTCGTTTGACATAAACATCGTATTCATGATATCATCGCGGTAACTGATTTACATAATCAGAGTAAAATATTATGGAGGAAAACACATGAAAAGATTCGTAGCTCTTACTCTTTCCCTTGTTATGATGTTTGCGATGTTCGCAGGCTGCGCAAAGGAAGAAGCAACAACTACAACAGCGGCTCCAGCAGGTGACACAACAACTGCTGCAGGCGAAACAACAACAGCTGCACCGGAAAATATCAGAACTGATATCATTTTCGCTAACACAGCTGACGTATCATCCCTCGACCCACACGACCAGACAGACGTATACTCTGCAGCTATCTGCGACATGATCTACGGCAAGCTCTTCTACTTCGACAACGAAACAAACCTTCTCCCAGGTCTCTGTAAGGAATGGACAATCGTTTCCGATACAGAATACGAACTCAAGCTTGAAGAAGGCGTTAAGTTCCATAACGGCGACGTTATGACAGCAGAAGACGTTAAGTTCTCCATCGAAAGAATGGTAAAGATGCCTAAGACTGCTGCTCTCTACGATACAATCGACAGCGTAACTATCGTTGACGACAACACAATCAAGTTCACAACTTCTGAACCAATGGCTCCAATTCTTCTTAACCTCGCAGGCCCACAGGCATGTATCGTAAACAAGAAGGTTGTTGAAGAAATCGAAGCTGCAGGCGGCAAGTACGGTGAAGAACCAATCGGTACAGGCGCTATGAAGCTTAAGGAATGGGCTATCAACGACCATATCACAGTAGAACGTTTCGACGACTACTATAAGGGCGCTGTTAAGGCAACAACAATCACAATGCGTATTATCCCAGAAGCTGCTACACAGACAATCGCTCTCGAAACAGGTGAAATCGACTTCATCGCTTCTGTTGCTGCTATCGATACAGAACGTGTTCTTGCTAACGACAAGCTCAAGACAGAAGAAATGACAGGTACATCCATTTCCTACCTCGGTATCAACCACAAGAAGGCTCCATTTGATAACAAGGCTCTCCGTCAGGCTATCGCTTACGGTATCAACAAGCAGAACATCATCGACATCTGCTACGAAGGCTATGCTATCCCTGTTAACTCTGTATTCCAGGTTATGATGCCTTCCCACGACCCAGAACTCAACCCATATCCATACAATGTTGAAATGGCAAAGGCAAAGATGGCTGAAGCTGGCTACCCAGACGGCGGCGTAACATTCGAAATCGGCGTTTCTTCCAACTCTTCCGACAAGATGGCTACAGTTATCCAGTCCGACCTCGCTGCTATCGGTATCGAAGTTTCCATCCGTATGCAGGAATTCGGCGCATTCCTTTCCTACCTCAACGGCACAGAACACGAAGGCTTCATCCTCGGCTGGTCCAACTGCTATAACCCAGACAGAACAATGTCCCTCATGTTCCACTCCGAATCCGAACCAGCTTCCGGTAACCGTGGTTACTACTCCAACCCAGAAGCTGACAAGCTCATCGACGCTGCAAAGGCTGAAATGGATTGGGAAAAGAGAGCTCCTATGTATAAGGAACTCCAGAAGATCATCACAGAAGACGTTGCATGGGTTCCACTTCTCCAGACACAGTCCTACGCTGGTATGAACAAGAACCTCATGGATGCTAAGATCTCCAAGCTCACACCATTCCATGACTTCACAAACGCATACGTAATCGAAGACTAATCTGAAATAATCTACCATTGGTTTTCAACTTTCGGAAAGAGACTCCCTTCGGGGAGTCTTTTTTCGTTGTGCGGACGCATCTGCAGGGGGATGCAGAGGCGAACTTTGTTCGCCCGTGAAATCGTCGGGGATGGTGTTTATGACATACCACATGGACAAATGAATAGTGAATAGTGAAAAGTGAATAATTGCGGTGTGACGAGTCACATTTAATAAGTTTCGCTCCCTCCACCGCAAGCGGTCCCCCTCCCTCTACGAGAGGGAGGCTGTGGGTGCGTAGGGGACGGTGCTCGTCAACGTCCCGCAAAACTGTAGGGGCGAACTTAGTTCGCCCGTGAAATCGCTCCTTTTCTCTACTTTTCGTTTATTGCAATTTCTGCCGATTTATTATAAAATAAATCCATACGGAGGTATTCTTATGGATATTGCAAAAACAGGTCTTCTTATACGCGAGCTGCGTACAAAAATGGGGATGACGCAGAAATCCCTTGCCGACCTTATGAATATATCGGATAAAACCGTCAGCAAATGGGAGCGTGGTCTGGGGCTGCCCGATGTGTCGCTTCTTGTGGAATTAAGTCAGATTTTCGGTGTGAATGTGGATATTCTGCTGACGGGAAGCATGAATGTCAGTGATGAAAAAGGAGTAAATATGAAAAATGCAAAGTATTTCGTCTGCCCGACCTGCGGGAATCTCACATTTTCCACAGGCTGTGCGGAAATTTCCTGCTGCGGGCATAAACTCACAGCTCTTGAAATGAAAAAAGCCGAGCCTGATGAAAAGCTCAGCGTGGAGATGGTGGAAAATGACTGGTTTATCACAACAAGCCACCCTATGACAAAGGAGCATTATATCTCCTTCGTGGCCTTTGCCACAGGCGAGAAAATCGAGATGATAAAGACATATCCCGAATGGGATATGAATGTCCGCATACAGAAACGCGGCCACGGCAAACTTGTCTGGTACTGCACAAACCACGGGCTTTTCTATCAGCTGATTTAGCGCCTCAGAATTGAATAAATTACAGCAAAAAAGCGATACCTGAAATTTATAAACAGGTATCGCTTTTATAGTTCTGAGTTTCAGATTAAGCGAAGAAAGTTGTCCACGCAAGGTAGTACAAAACAGCAAATACAACTGTTGTAGCCACTGCAGGCATTGTTTTTCTGAAAAGCTTGCCGAGGGAAATATTGAAGTATTCGGCTGTAAGTGTAAGGCAGATGTGTGTAGGGGACATCTGCATAGCGGCATAAGTAGTGCCCATCAGCAGACAGACGAGAGGCAGGCCTGCATCAGGTACAGATGCCATAGCGACAGGCATACAAAGACCGATGATGGTCTGTGAGCCTGAAACGATAGAGCCGAAGAAGAAAATCAGCATAAATACCATAAAGGTAGGGATAGGCAGCTGAGCAAAGAATTCAGGCAGAGCATTGATAACGCCCGAAGCAGTCAGAAACTCTTTGAGCACCATAACTGCAAAGGTGTTCAGATACAGCTTGAACTGGAAAGAAGTCATAAAGTTCGGCTTGATTTCGCTGAAAGAGAACTTGTGGACAAAGAAATAAGCGATAAGAATGACAGATGCCGCAATGTAGATAGGCATTTTAGCGATGACGACCATCAATATGACGGCAAGAATAGGCCACAGACCGATAAAGATGTCCTTTATATCTCTGCCCTTGTCTGAAGATGACGATTCACCGGTTGTCATAGGCACTTTGCCGTGCAAAAACCAGAAGCAGCCCGATGCGATGATGCAGGCAACGATAGGCAGCATACCGATTACGAAGTCGCCCACTGTAATACCTGCGAGAGTGATACCGAGCATAATAGCGCCGTATGTAGGCATAAAGGATTCAGAAACGTGACGGAAATATGTTGTTGTAACAGCCATTTCTTCGTGGCCGATATAGTCAGATGCAGAAGCCTTTACGATATCACCTGCAATAAAAGCGGCGTTTGGTGTAGGAAGCATACCGATGAAGATAGGAGCGGCTGCACAGTTGATCCAACGGTTGTTGAAAAGTGAGGAAAGCCCCTTCTGTGCTCTGTGGATAGCGCCGCGCTGAGCCATCATTTTCTGCAGGAAGGTGACGATGTACATAACTAAGATAAGCTGAAGAGTCGACCATGCCGTGCAGGATTTTACGATATACTTAAGTCCGTCTGCAATGCCTATGCCGTAGAGAAGCCATATTGCTGCAGCACCGACTGTTACCGCGATGTAAATTGGCTTCTTTTTGGAAACAAGAAGCATAACCAGAAGAAATACTATAAGAAGTTTTGCGATAATCATTTATTACCCCCGTTTTTGAAGTGAAAGTTATAAGAAAAATGAGCTTGAAAAAGGCTGTTTCTTTTAAAACAGCCTTTTCGTATTATCTTACTTAAGGAATGTCTTATAATCTTCGTAGTTTCTCTTGAGGAGGTTTGGTGTATCGAGACCGTATGGACAAGCAGCCTTACACTTGCCGCAGTTGATACAATCGTCGATCTTCTTCATCATAGCCTGACCCTTTTCGGAGAGATGACCTGCTGCAGGGGAGCGGCGGAGAAGGAGGGACATTCTTGCGCATGTGTTGATCTGGATACCCATTGGGCAAGGCATGCAGTAGCCACAGCCGCGGCAGAATTCATCCATAAGCTCAACTCTTTCCTTCTTGATGAACTCTTCGCGTTCTTCATTCATTGAAGGTGGGTTGTCGATATAGGAAATGAATTCGTCAAGCTCGCTTTCACGCTGAATACCCCAGATAGGAGCAACAGGGAACTGTGCAAGATATGCGTAAGCAACATCGGAATGTGTGATAAGACCACCCGAGAGAGCCTTCATGCAGATGAAGCCGACATCGTGTTCTTCGCAGAGCTTTACAAGAGCGATGTCCTTGTCACTTGCAAGATAGGAGAATGGGAACTGAAGTGTTTCGTAAAGACCGCTCTTTACAGCTTCTTCAGCCACAGCAAGACGGTGGTTTGTGATACCGATATGCTTGATCATGCCCTTTTCCTTAGCTTCGAGCATAGCTTCGTAAAGACCGGAGCCGTCACCCGGCTTTGGGCAGAAGGATGGGTTGTGGAACTGATAGATGTCGATGTAATCTGTCTTGAGCATTTCAAGGCTTGTGTTAAGATCCTTCCAGAAGCCTTCGACAGTAGTTGCGCCAGTCTTTGTGGAGATGATGATCTTGTCACGTACATCAGCGAGGGCATAGCCCATCTTTTCTTCAGAGTCTGTGTACATTCTTGCTGTATCAAAATAGTTGAAACCGCTGTCATAAGCCTTGCGGAGTAATTTAGCAGCTTCTTCCTTTGTGATGCGCTGGATTGGGAGAGCGCCGAAAGAGTTTTTGCCGACGATAATTTCAGTGCGGCCAAGACGTACTTTTTCCATAGTATATCTCCTTATGTATTTATTGTGATTAAATTATAAACCTAAACGGAAGTAATTACAAGAGGGAAATGAGCAAAAACCTATTCACAGCAGAAGAAATATGTTGTATAATGTTATATAATGAATCGCAAACGCAGGAGCGAGCATCGCCCGTACGCAAATCCGTAGGGGACGATGCCTTCATCGTCCCGAAAAAAGAATATGTAGGGGAGCTGCTTGCCGCTCCCG